>NZ_JAPWAL010000006.1:0-96379 GCF_041432905.1 Rothia sp. 27098_8_161
CCTGGGCTTCCTTCGGGAGGTTGAGGCTTTTTATTCGGAAATTTTGAATAACAAAGTTATTCGCTAGATTTTCCGTGGTTATAGCAAGAGGGAAACGCCTGGTTCCATTCCGAACCCAGAAGCTAAGGCTCTTTGCGCCGATGGTACTGCACTTTTGAGGGTGTGGGAGAGTAGGTCACCGCGGGTTTTTTATTCAAGAGGGGAAGACCTTATAGGTCTTCCCCTCTTTTTGTGTACCCAAAAACTCCTAGAACGAAAGACACCTAATTCATCAGAGGTGCAAAGATTCAGAGACTCAGCTGAGAAGCAGAGAAACAGGGGATGCAGCCTAGACAGCCTGCCAACCTGATGCAGGGGCGACGAGATGGGAAGTTAACAGCTCCGTCTGAATGACGAAAATAGAGGGCGCAGTGGAGAAACTCTTGATACCTTAACAACAAAAGCAGGCCGCATCTCTACCTCAATAAGTAGAGAGCAAGCAAAGGAGCATCATCATGGCTGATGAGAAGACATCTACGAACGCTGGAGCGAAGAACGCCTTGACCTGCCATTCCCCAAAGAATGGGGACTGGACGAAGAAGACGAAGCCGAGCTGCGTTGGGGCCTCTGGCCCCTAATCTTCATGGGAGAACCTGACACTGACCTGTACGTCGAAAGTATTATGGGCGCCCTCGACCTGGGATACGACGATGAAGATAGCAAGCTCTGGGAAAAGCGGGCTGAAGAGTACACTGAAGAGCTCATCAAGCGTCGTCGTGCCTTTGCCGCTGAGCTGGGCATTACCCCCGAAATGCAGAAGAACTCCAACCTCAACCGTGCCTTCGCAGCCCTGGAAGAAGAAGGAGTCATTGCACGACAGAACTTTACCTGCTGCGGTACCTGCGCATCCGCAGAAATCTGGGGCGAAATGGACGATAGCCGTGAATGGAAGGGATACATCTACTTCCATCAGCAAGACACCGAAAGCCTGGCTGAGAGCGGCGGCACCTACATTGGTTTTGGTTCCTTCCTTGCTTACCCCAGGGACGAAGAAAAATGGAATATCCTGAGCGATGCGCAGAAGGAAGAGATTAGGGCCCTTCACGAGAAGCTCTCTGTACAGTTGCTGCGAGAGACGGTTATTCCCGTACTGGAGAAGCACGGCCTGAGCGTGAAATGGAAATGGAAGGGTAACTACAACACCCGCTCCTTCATTGGTGGAGTGGAAGTCTACAACATTCCCTAACGGCTGGTGAGCTGAACCGGGTGGGTGCCTCGGCTTAGCTTGTGGCAGGTAGGAACCTCTCAGAGTTACGAAAGCTTATAAGGAAAATAAGCTGAGAGCGTGAGAATAGACATCACAGTATCTCAGTCAGAGTATTAACTAGCCGATACGGCACCCATTCGGTAGGCTAGACGGGTAGCGCGGTACGTCCATACTAGAGATAAGACAGAACCTATCCACGTGATAGGAACTGATCGATATAGCTTTCAGCTGCCATATACGGCAGGAAGCTATAACTCTAGAACACCCTATAGCGGATAAGAACAACCCCGTGCCGGAAGAGTCAGGTCATCTTTACTCGGATGACGCTTACTCCAACCGGAGTAGGCTAGATGAAGTGGACGAACCGCCACCCATAATCCCAACCAAAGGAGCAGGCATGTCGACCGACGCCCGCGAAAAAGCCCGCCAGATTGCGGCCCAGCAGGCCAAGAAGAGCCCCAGCCAGGCAAGCCGCCGCTGGCTCCAGTTCGGCGTACTCGCCGTGGCCCTCATTATCGTAGGTATCATCGGCTTCGTCGTAGTCAACGGCAACAAGAATACCAAGGTAGCAGAAAGCGGCCCGGTGCCCTCCAGCGCCAACGAATACGGTGGTATCGTGCTGACCAAGGACGGCATCGTCAAGAACTCCTCCACCCAGGAGAACCGCGACTTCAAGCAGCTCGCAACCTCGACCTCCTCCGTAACCCCCATGGTCAACGGAACAGTAGCAGCAGTTAATACCCTGCCCCCGGGTGTGCAGACCGCTGAAGAGGCATCCAAGAACGGCCAGCCCGTTCGCGTGACCATCTTCCAGGACTACAACTGCGTGCACTGCGCAGAGTTCGAGAAGAAGTACGGTGAAGAAATCCAGAAGCTCGTCGAAGACGGCACCATCACCCTGGAAATCCGTAACCTGACCTTCCTGGACCGCACCTCGCCCACCGCATACTCCGCCCGTAATGCGGCAGCAGCATACTCCGTGGCAAACCAGATCAGTACCAGTGAATTCCTGAACTACCAGCGCGAAATCTTCAACAAGCGGGGTAGTGGTGACATGAACAACCAACAAATCGCCGACATTGCTTCTAAGCACGGTGCGTCTATCGGCTCCGATATGAACGACGGCAAGTGGCGCCCCTTCGTGGACGTGGTCAACGCTGAATCCGCAAAGAACGGCATTCAGGGTACCCCGACCGTCTTCGTTGATGGTGACCAGTACACCAGCAACGACTTCAGTACCTTCCTGAAGGAAAAGATCGAAGCTAAGAAGAAGTAACCTCTTCGATAGAAAAACCCGGTAACCTCCATGCGAGGCTACCGGGTTTTTCCATACACTGTGATGAGTACAAGGGATGAGTGAGCAGCATACAGAAGTGGTGCTCTTAAGGGGTAAAACGAAAGAAACGAACGTATCAGCACCCCATAATTTAGAAGTATTCTCAACCAAAACCTAAAAGAACAACTAAGCAGACTCCACCGCGAGAATAGGGTACACTGGACAGGTTGCCTCCTTAGCTCAGTTGGCCAGAGCATCTGTCTTGTAAACAGAGGGTCACCGGTTCGAATCCGGTAGGGGGCTCAGAAAAATCCTGGTTCGCACCAGCCTCATAGCAGAGGTGCGAGTCAGGATTTTATTGTACGGGTCCTGTAGTGTCTACAGAACCCGTACAACACATCAACGATCCATCCTGAGGAACCGAGAATGTCTGAAACCTCCGGAATCCCGCAGCCCCCCCCCTCGCAGGAAGCCTACACCACTGCACCGCACAGCATCAAAGCACGCGAAGCCAGCGACTACCCCCTCGAAAAGTTCATCGAATCGAGAGGGTTCCGCCCTGAAATTCAGGGTCTGCGTGCCTTCGCCGTGCTCCTTGTGGTGCTCTACCACGTCTGGTTCGGTAAAGTTTCTGGCGGTGTGGATGTATTCATCTTCATCTCCGCCTTCCTACTCTCGCTCTCCTTCATGCGTAAGATCAACGAAGGCAAGCTCCTCAACCTCCTGAGCTACTGGCTGCACGTTTTCCAGCGTCTGTTGCCGGTAGCCACAGTAGTTATTGCGGGTACCACCATTGCGTCCTTCTTCATCCTTGCACCCAGCCGCTGGTCGCAAACCGTAACCGACGCAACGAGTTCCCTGTTCTACTTCCAGAACTGGAACCTCGCGTTTAGCTCCGTAGACTACTACGCCCAAAACGCCTCCGTGAAGTCACCATTCCAGCACTTCTGGTCGCTCTCCATCCAGGGACAGATTTTCATCATCTGGCCCCTGCTCTTCGCAGCAGTAGCCTACTTCGTACGCAGATTCCGCGGGAACCTCTTCACCACCGCGGTATTTGTCTTCAACACGGTGTTCGTCGCATCCCTGACCTTCTCCATCGTTGAAACCGACACCAACCAGGGATTCGCCTACTTTGACACCCGCACCCGCCTCTGGGAATTTGCCATCGGTACTCTGCTGGCAATGCTCACTCTCAAGTGGAAAGCACCCGAAAAGACGCGAATTGTCATGGGCTGGATCGGCATTATCGGTCTGGTCACCTGCGGCGCAATTCTCCCCGTCGAACGAGCATTCCCCGGCTACCTGGCACTCTGGCCCGTGCTCTCCGGCGCGCTCGTCATCATGGCAGGCCGCACCAACAGCCGCTGGGGTATCGATCGACTGCTGGTCTCCGCGCCCCTGCAGAACCTCGGCAACATCTCCTACGCGCTGTACCTGGTACACTGGCCCATCCTCATTCTCTACAGCAGCGCCGTCGGCACCTCCCGAGTGAACTTCATCGAAGGTGCCGTCATCATCCTTGCCTCCATCGGCCTGGCCTGGCTGCTTATCCGCTTTGTCGAGAAGCCGCTGCGCTACCGCAAGGACCCCTTCGTACCCTGGCTCATGATGAAGATGCGCTTCAAGACCGTCTTCTCCGTCAAGACCTGGGCAGACCAGCTCGCCTTCATCCTCGCAATCTTCCTGGTCGCAGGCATACCCCTGGTCGCCGCACAGACCTGGATTGGCTACCGCAACGCCCAGTCCGAGCACAATGCCGAACTGAAGGTACAGACCGCCAATGAAAACTACCCCGGTGCCCGGGCTATCGGCGGCCCCCAGCAGGGACTCATTGACACCCCCATCCCCTCCGGTGGCGACGTCAAAACCCAGTTCGACGGACTGAGCGACCCCTGCGCTGGTGGTTTCGCGCCATCCGACCCGGCACTCGCCAAATACTGCAGCGTGCAGAAGTACGGCCCCGAGGACGCGCCGCTGACCATGGTCATCGGTAACTCCCACGCTGAGCAGGCGCTGAGCATCTTCAAGCCCATTGCAGAACAGACCAAGACCAATCTGCAGACCTACCTATTCGGTGGCTGCCAGTACCCGGTCCACGCCGTCAATGCCAGCAACGAATGCTCGGAATTCAACACCAAGATGACCGAGGAAATTATTAAGCGTAAGCCGCAGACCGTGGTGCTCATCGCCACCGTTGCCCAGGCCCGCTCGAACGACGAACGAGTCGACTCGAGCCTCGACGAGACGGTCCGCCGCCTCACTGAGGCAGGAGTCCAGGTCATCGGCCTGCGCGATAACCCGCGCTTCGAGTACAACATTTACGAATGCGCTCAGAAGGCCGGTGCCGACAAGAGTTCCTGTGCACGACCCGCAAGCGAAAAGTACGCCGAAGAAAACCCCGCACAGGAAATCTTCGACAAGTACCGCGACCAGGGTGCCGTCATGGTGGATCTGAAGGACGTGTACTGCCCGGACGGCATGTGCAGCCCCGTGATTGGAAACATCTACGTCTACTTTGATGATAACCATATCTCCAAGACCTACGGCCGCACCATGGCTCAGGAAGTCTTCCAGCGTGCATCGAAAGGCGGCTGGCTCGTCAACGGAAAAGTGAACTTCTAAAGTTCGCCAATATAGCAAATCCTCCACGCTGTTCTATAGAAGTGTGAACAGAGCGGAGGATTTGCTATTCTCAATTCCCTGTAAGGATGATGACGCCCAACCCAATACCGTCTCTCCGCATAGCACGCAGAGTGCTGTCAAATCCTAAGAAACCCCCGCTCGTATCTGTTGAAGCGCCCATAACAATGGGATACTGGGCAACAGGACGCCCTGAAAGCTCAGCGAAGAACCCGGTACATCGCGCGGGTGTGCCGGCTTCTTCCACAAAAGGGGGCAATCTCTACAGAGGCCCGGAAAGAAGAACACAATGACGACCCCGCTCCTGGACTCCAACGGCATGCTCAACGGTGAATCAGTACGCTACGTGGCAATCGGCGACTCCTTCACCGAAGGCGTGGGCGATGTTGACCGCCGCCGCCCTAACAGCCTGCGCGGCTGGGCAGACCGCGTTGCCGAAGGCCTCGGTGCAGTAGACCCGCAGGCGCAGTACGTAAACCTCGCCATCCGCGGCCGTCTGCTCATCCCCATCCTTGAGGAGCAGCTGCCCCACGCCTTGGAGTTGAAGCCCAACCTCGTCACCTTCTACGGCGGTGGCAACGACATCATGCGACCCAACGTGGATATTGACCGGCTCATGACTCACGTAGACGAAGCCTTCGCCACCCTGCGCGGCGAAGGAATCGAAGTGCTTACCGTAACCGGCCTGGATGTGCAGGGCCAGGGCCCCTTCTCCCGTACCCGCGGCCGTACTGCCACCTACAACGAGCTACTGCGCGGTATCGCTGAAGATTACGGCGTGCACATCATCGACTACTGGCGTTGGAATGACTTTCTCGACTGGCGTCTATGGGCTGACGATCGCCTGCACATGAACCACCTCGGCCACGAACGCTTCGCATCCCGCGTGCTGGCACAGCTCGGCCTGCCCGGTGTGGTCACCGAACCGGTAATACCCCCGGAGGTGCAGCTGACCGCTCGTGAGAAGGTCGAGCAGGAGGCACGCTGGGTCCGCGAGTTTGCCCTGCCGTGGATTGGTCGCCGGCTGAAGGGCACGAGCTCCGGCGACGGTGTGAGCCCCAAGTACCCGGAGTGGGTCCTCGCGGCAGGCCTTAAGAGCTAACGCCGAGGGTCGCATGTTACGGTGTAGAACTGTATGCCGGGGGAGTGCCATGCGCTGCATTTGTGCCGTATTTGTGTCTGCATCTACGCCGTAACGGGAAGGGGTCAATCCGCCGTTATTCGTACCGTTGCGAACCCATAGACTGCCCTTTAAAACCGGGGTGGAAGCGTTAAAACGAGAGTTAAATGCTCTTTAAACGCGTGTTTAAACCTGTTTAACAGCCCTACGCACACCGTAAGAGTTGGCTACGTGGGGCTGTTTACGGCTTAAAACCGGCTTAAGCTGTTAATCTCACAACACGAATTTCACCGGTGTAATTTATCCCCGGTCACATAGAGAATGTCCGTTCTTAAAATGGCGCATTAATGCCTGACTAGGGGTGTTATAGAATTCCTTAAAAACATCTGGACTTGCAAAAACACCCATTTTTGGTAGAATGGATAGGTATGTTTGCCGTTCGAGGGCAGGCGTGCATCTGCGAATCAAGCACTTCGCTTAAATGAGGTGCAATCGGCTCAGAACACCGAGATTCCGCGGATTTTTAAGGCAAAATCCGGCGTGCAGGCTTGCACGAACCCCCGTATTTACCTAGAATTTAACGCTGTTCGTAGTGGTGGAAACGCCTCTCGACACTAATAAGCTTCACCGTTTTTCCCGCGGCGGGGATCGATACGTGGCCTCTCACCCACGTGACGATCTCAAACACTCTAGCCCGGCGAATAACCCGGTGCTTCTACATTGGTGGCGGGACGCTCACGAGTAACATCGACTGCGTACCGTCATAAAAGTCAATCAATAAAGGAGTGAAACATGGCAGCAGTCTGCCAGGTGACCGGAGCTGTTCCCGGCTTTGGACACAGCATTTCGCACTCGCATCGCCGCAACAAGCGTCGATTCGATCCGAACGTTCAGAAGAAGACCTACTGGGTTCCTTCGCTGCGTCGTAAGGTAACCCTGAACGTGTCCGCTAAGGGCATCAAGGTTATCGATGCTCGTGGCATCGATGCCGTTGTTGCAGAAATCATCGCACGCGGGGAGAAGATCTAGTAAATGGCATCCAAGGCTAAGGACCTCCGTCCTATCATCAAGCTCAAGTCCACTGCTGGCACCGGTTACACCTACGTGACCCGTAAGAACCGCCGCAACAACCCCGACCGCATGGTGCTGAAGAAGTACGACCCCGTCGTCCGCAAGCACGTTGACTTCCGAGAGGAGCGCTAAGAATGGCTAAGAAGTCCAAGATCGCTCGCAACGAGCAGCGCAAGGTCATCGTCGCTCGCTACAACGAGAAGCGTATCGCACTGAAGAAGACCCTGATCGACGAGAACGCTACCCCCGAGGAGCGCGAAGCAGCACGCGTGGCACTGCAGAAGCTGCCCCGCAACGCTTCCCCCGTTCGCGTGCGTAACCGCGACCAGATCGACGGCCGCCCCCGCGGTACCTTCCAGAAGTTCGGTATCTCCCGCGTGCGCTTCCGCGAGATGGCACACCGTGGCGAGCTGCCCGGTATCACCAAGTCCAGCTGGTAAATCTGGTATTTTAGTTCCTAAACGGTTTTCCGTCGCAAGACGGTCACTCGCTTTAGACTCAAATCTAAGTCTCTGGAAGGGGCACCCTAATGGCTAAGAACCGTACCGAACTCGTTGCAGAGGTTGCAGAGAAGTCTGGCAAGAGCCAGGCAACCGTCAACGCAGTACTCGACGCAGTGTTCCAGGTTTTCGAGTCTTCCGTCTCCAAGGGCGAGAAGATTACCATCCCCGGTTGGATCGCAATCGAGCGCACCGACCGTGCAGCTCGTACCGGCCGTAACCCGCAGACCGGCGAAACTATCCAGATTCCCGCCGGTCACGGCGTGAAGCTGACCGCAGGCTCCAAGCTGAAGGCAGCAGTCGCTCAGAAGAAGTAACTCTTGAGACTTTGAATCTGACAAAAGACCCCCACCCTCACGGTGGGGGTCTTTTGTTATGCCTGCCCAAGGGAAAATAGTGGAGAAAACCCTGCCGAAGGGGGCTCAAGTAGCGGAAGCGCCCCTAGGCAGGTGAGGCGGCCCCCTAGAATCGCTGATTAGTTGTGTCTTTATGACCTTAATTGGTGGTTGAGCTGAAAACACAGAAACTATCCCTATTTCGCAGAAGAAGCTAGGGGGGACTACAGAAAAAATAAAGAAAACTTATACATATAGATAGAAAGCTATGCATAAGCTAAGCCAAAAAACCGCAAATATGAAACCCCTTTGGGAAAAATACTTATACATTGCTGTCTGGACACAGCATAAACACAGCAAACTAAAGCTCAATCTTAGACTCACCCCCTATGCTGGAGTCACCGGTGAAGGAAAAGCCACACACAATACACAACGGCCCCATCCCACCCGGAAAATCAACCATACAAACCCGGGACGATTAATCTTCCGGGAGGCACAAGGAGAGCTACCTCATGGAACGCCCAGCCCAGCATACTTCCGCACAGACCACCAACCGTCGCTTCCGCACCGGCGTGGCAGCACTGTCCCTCGCAGCAATCGCAGCACTCGGCCTGAGTGCCTGCGGTGAGCAGAATACATCCGCCGCCACTCCGGTACCCGTTGCCACTGCAACCGCCAAGGCTTCATCCACCGCCGATGCAGCAGGCAACGGCCAGGTTACCGTCAAAGCAAGCGACGCAGCCTCCCCGAGCGCCACTGCAACTAGTTCTCAGGGCACCGTCACCGTTACCGAAGACGGCGTGACCGTCAACGGTGCCAATGGTACCAGCGTCAACGCAGGCAACGGCAACGCAGCCGTCAACGGCTACACCATGATCCAGATCGACCCTGACGGCGGCTGGTCCTACCACGCCCCCAACGGCGACATTGTAGAAGTTGATGCTGACGGCTCTTGGGAACGCGTCGGCCCGAGTGGCAATATAGAGGTGAAAGCAGACGGCTCCTGGGAACAGACCGGTGAGAATGGCGTAGTCGAGGTAGAAGCTAACGGTGCCTGGAAACAGACCGGTGGCAAGAACACAATCGAAGTACCCTCCGTGCCCCTCAAGCCTGTCGGCGCCACCGTGAACCCCGTCAAGCCCGTACAGCCCAAGTAAGCTGTAAAGAGTAATAGTAGCTAGTGATGCTTGCAGAGCGTAACAAGCTTGTGACTTATAAGACGCCCCGTGCGCATCCGAACGTGATGCGTGCGGGGCGCTTTTATGTATCCACACACTACCCGCAATGTGACTTAATATGACGAGTCATTAAGCCCCCAAGTCACAAACCTCAACTCCCAGCGAACCACCCACCCCACGCTGGCATAATGGGGACAGCAAACCAACGCGCCCACACATGGCGCACCCAACAGGAGAGAGAACCATGAGCGAGAACACCATCCGCAGCGTACGCGTACGTGCCAGCGAACTCGAAGGTCGAGCCTGGCTCAACACCGGCGACAAAAACCTCACCCTGCAGGATCTTCGAGGCAAAATCGTTATTCTCGACTTCTGGACCCTCTGCTGCATCAACTGCTTGCATGTCCTCGACGAACTACGCCCCCTCGAAGAAGAATTCTCCGATGTACTCGTCACCGTGGGCGTACACAGCCCCAAATTCGAACACGAAGCAGACCCCGTAGCGCTCGCCGCAGCCGTCGACCGTTACCACATCACCCACCCCGTACTCGACGACCCAGAATTGACCACCTGGCAGGCATACACCGCCCGCGCATGGCCCACCCTCGTCGTCGTCGACCCCGAAGGTTACATCGTCGCCCACCTCTCCGGCGAAGGCCACGTACAGGGCCTCACTTCCCTCGTCCACGAACTCGTCGCAGAACACGAAGCGAAGGGTACCCTGCACCGCGGCGACGGCCCCTACGTGCCTCGCCCCAAGGCAGTCGGCACCTACGCCTTCCCCGGCAAAGCAATCGAACTGCCTGCCGAATTCGGCCCCGCAAACCTCTTCGGCAACCGCGAACGTACCTACCTCGTCGCAGACAGCGCACGCCACCGCATCCTGCAGGTAGCAGCCGACCTCAACACCGTCATCAACACCTACGGTGGCGGCGATGACCCCGTCAACCACCCCGTCAAGGGGCACGTCGACGGTACCGCCACCGAAGCACGCTTCAACGAACCCGCAGGCCTCGCCCTCGTACCCGAAAACCTGCGCGAACAGCTCGGCTACGACGTGCTGGTAGCCGACACCGTCAACCACCGCCTGCGCTCCCTCAACCTGAGCACCGGTGAAGTGCGCACCCTCGCAGGCAACGGCGTGCAGCGCGTCATCGACGGCGAAAACACCATCACCGGTGACCCCAACCACATCCCCGCCGGCGTACCCGCCACCGAAATCGCGCTCTCCTCACCCTGGGACGCCGTCTACTCCCGCGAAGCCGGCCAGTTCATCATCGCCATGGCAGGCACCCACCAGCTCTTCGGCTACGACCCCACCAACGGTGCCGTCAGCATCTTCGCAGGCTCCGGCGTCGAAGGCCTCGCCGACGGCCCCGCCGCCGACGCATGGTTCGCCCAGCCCTCCGGCATCATCGAAGCACGCGACGGCAGCCTCTGGATCGCATGCTCCGAAACCAGCGGCCTGCGCCACGTCACTTTCGCCGAAGACGGCGTACAGGTCACCTCCGCCGTTGGCAAAGGCCTGTTCGACTTCGGCTTCGTCGACGGTGACTCCGACACCGCCCGCATGCAGCACCCCCTCGGTCTGACCGAACTACCCGACGGATCCATCGCAGTCGCTGACACTTACAACGGCGCCATCCGCCGCTGGGACCCCGCAACCGGCACCCTCGGTACCCTCGAACGCGGCCTCGATGAACCCTCCGACCTGCTCGTCGAAGAAGTACCCGGCGAAGAACCGCGCCTCATCATCGTCGAAACCAACGCCCACCAGCTTGTACGCGCCTCCATCCCCGCCAAGGCACAGCACGTCGACGAAGGCGCCATCACCACCGCACGCCCCTCCACCAAGCTCACCGGCGGCACCCTCAAATTCACCTCACGATTCACCGTGCCCACCGGCCAGAAGCTTGACACCCGCTGGGGCGACCCCACTCAGCTGAAGATCTCATCCACCCCCGAGAACTTCATCCTGGAAGGGGCCGGCACCTCCACCGGACTGACCCGCACCCTCGTGCTCAACCCCGAAATCACCGAGGCAGTCCTGCACATCACCGCCCGCGCCGCCGCCTGCGACGGCACCCCCGGCGGTGATATCCCCGAGCACGCAGCATGCCACCTCTACCAGCAGGACTGGGGTATTCCCGTCGTCGTGACCGGTGACGAGGCAGACGAAAGCGAACTCGTCCTGGACCTGCGCGGTATCAACTAGGGATCTATAACAGAAAAGAATTAAAGGTCAGTATTATCCTCGCTCCTACAGGTGCACCCGTCCTCGTTATACTCGGACACCCCTGATATCGATACGGATAATACTGACCCTATTCTGTTGTGCTGCCCTAATACCGCTGCGTATAGTGCCGGTTCCCTTTGTACTTTTAGGATTGTGGGATGCGAAAAGGTCGGGTCATCCTCGCTCCTACAGGGGCACCCGTCCTCGCTTCGCTCGGGCACCCTGATGTCGTATTCAGAGTATATTGGCTCTCGCCGTTCGTTTTTAGAAGGAGACGCGGACCGCCTTCGCATCCGCCTCCACCGACACCTTCAACGTAAACGGAATCTCCTTCTGCACCTGCGAACGTGTACCCGTGTATAAATCCAACTGAGTAAACGACACCTTCGCCGTACCCGACATCGGCTTCAACGACCACACACCCGCCGAACTCACACTCACCTGCGGATCCGCAACCTTCTCAACAGACCACTTCACCTCAGAATCCACACGCCCCGTAAACGCATACTCAAAAGGGCACCCACCAGGATAAAGAGTGCTCTGCTGGGTGCACTTCTGCAAATGATCCTGCACCTGCTCCTTCACCGACGACAAAGCATTATCACTCGGCTTCAACTCCATACGCACCGAATGATTCGTATCCTGCGCAGTCACCACCTCATTCACCTTCTGCGCTGTATACACCGTCGAATCATAGGACACCGCATACACACCCGGATAAAACACCGGGAACGACGCCGCACCCTTATCTACCGCAACCTTACGGTTATTAATCGTCGCAGCCTCCACACCCTGAATATTCACCTTCACCGACGGCAAAGACGCCTCATCAATAGCCCATTTATCAAAAAAGCCCCAATGCGTGCCCGAACGGTGCAAACGAAAATCCGTATGCTGCTGCGAACCCCCCAAAGAATATGAAGCACGCACCGTCGCATGCTCACCATCCTCGCTGGTCTCCACCACCTCATACGACACCTCACCCAAAGAAGACACCGAACGCCTCAAAGCATCCCCATCCAGCAGCGACGCATCACCCTCCGGAATCTGCGCGCCCAATAAACCACGCGCATACGAACCATTACCCGTACGCAACGCATGAAAATACTCCCGCACCTGACCCGTCGGACCATACACCAGCTTATTCGTCATAACCAGCGCCGCAGTAGCCACAGAAACCGCCACCACAACACCGACCATCCACATTGCCAGGACCCGCTCCACGGGAGAAAAATTACGCATAGAACCAGAGTAACGCAGGTAGTCCGCTAGGTTTCACGCACCGCACACACTAAAGTTGTGTATATGGCAGAACGCGCTCACGAAGTCCCCGCCAAATACGGCGAAGTCAACGAACTATTCCACCCCCGCATGCGCTCCTACGGTAGGCGCATCGAAGCGGCACTCCCCGGCACCATCGTGCTCCTCGCCGCGCTCGCCTTCATCTTCTACAAGCGACCAGCCCTGCCGTACACCATCTTTGTGCTTCTTATCGGCACCATCGCAGGTATCAACCTCTACTCAGTCCTCAAACCCACCATTATCGTCATCACCAAAACCCACGTGCTCCGTGCACGCACCTTCGGATGGTTAGCCGTACCCCTCGAAAACATCGACCACACCATCTACGCCGAAAAGCTCTACCCAAAAAAAGCCTACGGCCAGAAACTCAAAACCGTTGCCGGCCGCTTACGCTACCGTAGCTTCCCTGCCATGTGGGCCGTTGACAAAGACGGCAAACAACTCATGCGCATCGACGGACGCATCTGGGACGGCAAAACTATGCGAGAAGTCTCCTCCAAACTCTCCGCCCAAACCACCATCTACAAGCAGATCAACGTGGTCAATATGGACAAAGAACACAAGGGACTTATCACCTTCAATGAACTACACCCCGGCTGGCGTTCCAGCCTCATGACCGCACTCGCCGTCATCATCGTGGCAATCCTCTTCGCAGCATCCTTCATGCCCGAAGAAATCGCCCGCACCATCTACCTCATCCGCTAGAACACCCACGCTTCACCGGTGCTTCTTCTTGGATGTGCATCTTCCGAATACGGAATGGCCCGGTACCCACCCCACACGGGGGTAAGCGCCGGGCCATTTGTATGCCTAACTCAAGACGCATTGCGCGCCAGTTTTAGAAGCGAGCCTAGTTCGCCGGGCGCGACAACACCGCCACCAAAAAATCCGAAGAGCCCTCAACAAACGGGTGCATCTGCCACGACGAATACGTGTTATCAACATTCAGACCAGTCGCGCGCGCATCAGAGAGGAACTGCTCAAACGCATAATCACGGCCCGGACCCGAACCATACCCAACCACCGCACGGCCACCAGGAGCCAACACGCGACGGAAATTCTCCACCACCGGCTTACGAGTCGAACGGGCCAGGAAACCCATCACATTACCCGCACACACCAGCAGCTCAAAACCGTTCTCCGCCGTCGCGTCACCCTCAACGCCCAGCACCTCCGGCAAATCCACCAAATCAGCAGTAATCCAAGTAGCATCCGGGCAGACGCGGCGCGCCTCCTCAATCAGCTCAGGATCAATATCCACACCTGTCACACGGTGACCCAACGCGTGCAGCTGCTTACCCACACGACCAGGACCCGAACCCGCATCAAGAATCTTCGCACCACGAGAAGCCATAGCGTTCACCAGACGAGACTCACCCGCCATATCATTACCCTCAGCCTCCATCGCCTTAAAACGGTCAATGTACCACTGAGAATGATTCGGGTTGCTCTCCTTACGGACCAGCCACAAGGACTTCTCACGCTCACCCGGAGCGTTGAAACTCATCATTGCCATAAAAACTCCTTAGACAGGGTTGGGATGCGCCAACCGCCACCAGGCAAGGTGACCGCGGCATATATGCGGTGTGTGCGCTATGTTCTAGCATAGCCCCACCCGGCACCTGCCAGTAAGGGCAGTAAGAGCCGGACGGGGCTATCGAGGCCGCACAAAAAGCAGAGAAACTACAGAGGAACGGTTAGAGGTGATCGCCAGCAGTACTCGATGTATCCTCAGCAAGCGCCTTACGCATCTGCTCTTGACGCTCCTCCTCAGCCAGACGAGCAACCTCAGCGAACTGCGACTCAATATCGGCAAGCAGCTCCTCAACCTGCTCCTTACCAGCCACCGGGCCGCCAGCAATCAGACCATCAGCCCCCAAAACCACAGCCAACGGCACACCATTACCGAAATTCGCGTGCGCACCAGCCTCACGGTCAATCAACGGAGTCAAACCCTCCGGTAACGTACCCGCATTACGCGAGGTCTGCAACGAATCCAGACTCGAATACACCGGATGCAACGCCACCAGCGGCAGACGCTCCTGCCACGAAGACATCGTCTTCAAAAACTTCACACAACCAGCGCAGGTCGCCGACACAAACACCAGCACACGCGCCTGATTCTTAGCCAACGCACGCATATTCGTGTGGCGACCATTCTCCAGGTACAGCGCCGCATGCGGAATCGGCACGCGAACATACTGCTCTTCACCGTTCTCGTCATACACCGGCTCCGGCAAAATCACCTCAGCCTGCGGCTCCGGCTGTGCAAGAGCATCACCGCGGCGGACAGCCTCCAACGTCACAGCAATCAGCGCTGCCCCAAAAACCCAAGTCCAGCCGCTATTACCCAGACCCAGCAGAGTTGACACAACACCCGTGCCGCCCCTCAATGCGCTTGCATGCGCACCAGCCGTCGCCAGCAACAACGTAACATTACGGACCAGCGTATAACGGCTCACCGGCGCATTCGATTCAGAACCAAAACAATTACAACCCGCAGTACGACCCGTCGCCAGCGCGCGCGCAATCACCACCGTATAGAACAGCATCAGAATCAACGCCAAACCCGAAGCAATCACAACAGACAAACGCTCCGGCGACAGCAACAGGACGGCGGCTAGTGCGATTTCGAACCACGGCAAGATCAGCGACACCGCACGGGTCGGCGCGATCTTCTCCAAACCAAGATTCTGAATACCGGTCACGGTACTCTGCGGGTCCTTCGCCTTAGCAATACCGCTAATCAACAAAGTCAACGCAACAAGTGCCGTACACAAAACGAGCGGCACAGTAGAGATGGTGAGCATAAAACTCCTAGAGTGAGTGTGCGAAAACAGGAGGCGGCAACGGCAGCTTTTAGGCAAAGCTCTTTAAGCAGGACAAACCGCGCGATGTGCCGCCGTGTTATACACGATTTTACGCCCTGCACATGGGGAATTGTCCCTACGAGTTAAGCGGAAAGCGGTATACGCCCTCGTTCCTACAGGGGCACCCGCCCTCGCTTCGCTTCGGGCACCCTGATGTCACTACGGGAGATACCGCTTTCCTCATATCGAGGCTCTTGGGGCCTGGGCGTGCTATGACCTTCCTCTGCTCCTGCAGGGGACCCGCCCTTGCTTTGCTTCGGGGACCCTGATGTCGCTTCCAGAAGGGATAGCTACGCCTTGTACGCGCTTAGATAGCCGTCAGAAGCACCCCGTACTCGCCCGCCAGCTCGGTGTACGCCTGCACAAAGCGTTGAGCTCGAGCACCCGAGGCGCAGAAAACGCCCACGTGCTGATCACGCACCGATTCAAACAGGGTCAGCAGCTCTGCGGGCACGTCCGTTGCCGGCAACAACGACCCCTCAGCGTCACTCAGGTGCGACAGCGCCACATGCAACGAACCCTCATGCTTCACCGACTCCTCACGCTCGGGCGCCTCACGCACATCCAGCAGAACCTGCGGGACCTCATGCGCCGACAAATCCACCGGAACCACACGCGCCGGATCCGGCACCGCTCCAAACGACGTACATGTACCCGACAAGGCATCATACGTCAGCAGAGTACCCGCCGCCGTCGGTAAACCGCTCACATACTTGAGCACCTCCGTCGCCATCAGCGAACCAACCACAGCCGTCGTCGCGCCCAACACCCCGGCAATCGCACAGGACTCCACCGTCTGCGGAGTTGTCGGAAAAATATCACGCAAATGCGCGCCATCCGACTCAAAAAGACTGACCGAACCGCCAAAACGCAGAACCGTGCCCCACACCAGTGGCAGACCTGCAACTTGTGCGGCATCTGCAATCAGATACTTTGACGCAAATGTATCCGTACAATCCACCACACAATCCGGTGCCGACGTGGCGAAAAGATCCAAAATCCAGGACGCATCCACATGCCGAACCGATATCTCTACCGTTAAAGACGGGCACAACTCCAGCGCACGGCGCGCCGCAACCTCCGCCTTCGGCTTACCCACATCAGGCACACCAAAAAGCGGCTGACGCTGGATATTCGACAGCTCCACCGAATCAGAATCGACAATATGCAGATACCCCACACCCGCCGCAGCCAACGCCTGCACCACAGGACACCCCAAACCGCCAGCACCAATGACCAACACGCGGGCCGCCGCCACTGCATCCTGATCAAAGCCGGGCAGACGACGCTGACGGTCGGTGCGCTCGCGATCCAGTAGCGCATGGTCCGGATTTACCGGGGTAGGGGAGAGATTTACATCCATGAGACCAGACCCTCCGACGGCGATGATGCTTTCGCATGCTCACGCACCGGAATACGACCCGCCTCGCGCGCCAGTGCGCCAGCCTTCACAGCATGCTTCATGGCCTGAGCCATTGCTACCGGGTTCTCGGCACGGTTGACAGCCGAGGCCAACAGCACAGCATCACAACCTAGTTCCATGGCCAGGGCGGCGTCTGAGGCGGTACCCACACCAGCGTCTAGTACCACCGGAACCTGGGTGCGGGAAGCAATCAGCTCAATATTGTGCGGGTTCAAAATGCCCAGGCCGGTGCCAATCGGCGCTCCCAACGGCATAACCGCGGCAACGCCCGCGTCCTCCAGACGAGCGGCAGCCACCGGATCATCAGAGGTGTACGCGAGCACCGTGAAATCCTCAGCGACCAGCTGCTCGCAAGCGTTCAACAGCTCCACGGTGTCCGGCAGTAGGGTGTCTTCGTCGTGGATGATCTCGACCTTCACCCAGGAGGTGCCCAGCGCCTCGCGGGCGAGCATCGCAGTCATCACGGCATCAGCTGCGGTGCGGCACCCTGCGGTATTGGGTAGCGGTGCAATATTGAGCTTCTGCAGAAGCGGAAAAATGGGGGTTCCTGCCGCGTGACGGCGCATGGCAACGGTCGTCATCTCAGTGCCGGAGGCGATAAGCGCCTGCTCGAGCAGGTCCATGCTGGTGGCGCCTCCGGAGCCCATGATGAGGCGGGAGCTGAAAGTACGGTCGCCAATGGTGAGCGGTGTAAGGCTCATGAGTTCTCCTCTATGGGAACGGTGCAGTGGGTGTGTATGGCGTACACACCCACCCAATATGTAGAACGTATATTCTTTTTCTGAGGGAGGTATTAGCCGCCCTGGACGGCGGTGAGAGCATCTACCCGGTCGCCATCGTTCAGCACTGAATTCTTCCAAACGGAACGAGGCAAGATGCTGCGGTTGAGCGCGACAGCCACACCAGCATCGGTGCCAAACTGCTCCATGACAAGGTCAAATACTGTTGTAGTGTTGGTGGTGAGCAGCTCACCGTTATATGTGATGGTCATGCGAAATCCTTTCGTGAGGGCGCCGGGTGCACCCGGCGGGGAATGTGTTTAGTGGGTGAATCGTGCCGGGTCGCACGCCTGCATGATGGGCGGAATATCTGCCCCGCAGGCAACCTCAGCACCAATCTTGCCGGCGAGCGCAGCGAGCAGAATACCGTGGCGGAAATAGCCCGTGGACACGAGTTGGCGGGTGCCATCAGCGCGTGTGCGGTACCCGAAGATAGGCAGGTCGTCCGGGGTGCCGGGACGGGCGCCGACGTTCGCCTCCAATAGTTCGCATTCTTCAATAGCTGGGACGAGGCGAATCGCGTCACGCAGTAGCTGGTATACACCGTCAATGGCGGGCAGCGTGCGGTGGTCTTCGCGGCTGGTCGCGCCGATGCACAGCTCCCCGTCAGGGCGGGGGATGAGGTAGACGGGACGGGAATTCACGTAGCCGCGCACCACGTGCTTGAGGATGGGCCGCGGGACGCGCAGACGCAGAATGTCCCCGTAGACGGGGCGTAGCGGGTAGTCCCCGTGTAGTGTTGCCCCTAGTCCGGTGCAGATAATGTCGCCTGCGTCCGGGTCGGTGACCTGTTCGGCGCTGAAGGTGACACCGCGATGCACCAAGGCATCTTTTAGAGCACGGACCATGAGTCGCGGGTGCAGCTGATGGTCGCTGGGGATGCTCACGGCACCAGCAATACGCGGCGCCAGGAGCGGTTCGAGGGCGCGCGCCTGCGTGGGGGTGACTGCGTCTGCGGGGCGGTTCATGTCCCGGTAGTAGGCGCGGGTGCGTTGCAGGTGCGCGGCATCGGCGCGGTCGGCTGCGACGATGAGCGTGCCGGTGGCGTCGTAGCCGGTGGGTAGATCGGTTGCGCGACTAAGCGGCTCCATAAGGGAGGGGTAGGCATCAGCGCTAGCGGTCATGAGCGGGAAGAGCGCATCCTGCTGGAATTGTACTTCTGCGATGGGTGCGAGCATACCGCCGGCGTAGTGGCTGGCGGCGGGGTAGAGGGGCGTGCCGTCGGCGGCGGTGCCGTAGTCGCTGGTTTCGGCGTCGATGAGGTGCACGCTTTCGCCACGTTCAGTGAGCTCAAACGCGGTGGTGAGGCCAATGATTCCGCCGCCAATGATGGTGATGGTCATGGCTATGCCTGCAGTGCGGGGTTGTCGACGAAGGCGCGGACCATGGCGATTCCGGCGACTCCGGTGGTGCGGATGGCAGGGCAGTCTTCGGGGGTGATGTCGCCGATAGCTACGGTGGGTACGGCGGACAGCTCGGCAAGTTCGCGGAGCCCATCAATGCCGAGGGGCGGGCGGTTGGACTGCTTGGTGGGGCTGGGGCGGAATGGCCCGGTGCCAATGTAGTCGATCAGGTGCGCGATCTTGTTCGATTCTTCGACGAGCTGCCGAGTGCCGGTGGTCAGACCGATGATTGCGTCGGTGCCGAGGAGGGCGCGGGCGTCGGCTACGGGCAGGTCGTCTTGACCGATGTGCACGCCGTCAACGCGCACGCCGCGGGCACGCAACGCGAGGGCGACATCAACACGGTCATCGATGAGCAGGGTCTGGTGGGGTTGGATGATGCCGGCGATAGCTTCGGTGAGCTGGTAGAGCTCGCGCGCACTGATGGGTTTGGAGCGAACCTGAATACAGGTGGCATGTTGTGCCTGCTTCACGGTTTCGAGGGGGTTGTCTCCGGTGACAAGGTAAAGGCTCAGATCGAGGGGGGTTGAGGGGGTGGTGTAGGGGTGCGTTTCGCGGTTCATGCGGGTCTACGATTCGTCGTCAAGTAGATGTTTTTGAGAAAATCTCTCATTGAATTTCTGTGGCCAGAGTAGCACAGCTGTGTGCTGAATTGAACAATTTTCAAGCTTTTTGATGTGCGCGTGCTTGGCGCGCTATACACTTCTTTCGCTCCTGCAGGAGCTAGGAACATACCGCCTCAACCCGTCGAGGCTATGAGAAAAGCCTCTTACTATGAAGTAAGAGGCTTGAGGAGAGCGGCTGACGGGCTGGAGGGCGGAAATCCCGAGCGTGCGAGGGAATGTATTTCCACCTGGAAGCGATTCCCGCTTCAGCTGCAAAAAGCTTCTTACTGTGGGGTAGAAGGCTTGAGGAGAGCGGCTGACGGGAATCGAACCCGCGTATCAGGCTTGGGAAGCGTGCGCTCTACCATTGAGCTACAGCCGCATCTTTTTCAGTGTAGCGCGCCTGCTTGTCGGGGGTGAAATATATTGCGATGCTTGTTGGCGGTGCGGCCGGGGTTGGAATGTGATGTAGGACTGTGTACTGGGGCTGGTGGATGCCTGCACGTGGGTGGTGTTTGCCAGGTATCCTTTAAGCGTGCTTATTTCAGATCGCGATATTCGTCAAGAGATTGCTGATGGGCGCATCGTTCTTGAACCGTTCGATGAGTCGATGATTCAGCCTGCAAGTGTGGACGTGAGGATTGATCGTTTCTTCCGTCTGTTCGACAACCACAAGTACCCGCATATTGATCCTGCTCAGCCGCAGGAGGATTTGACGCGCCTGGTGGAGGTGGCTCCTGATGAGCCGTTTATTTTGCATCCGGGTGAGTTTGTATTGGGTTCTACGTATGAGAAGGTGACCCTGCCTGATGATGTGGCTGCCCGTTTGGAGGGTAAGTCGTCCTTGGGTCGTTTAGGTCTTCTGACTCACTCTACGGCTGGTTTTATTGATCCTGGTTTTTCTGGGCATGTGACGCTTGAGTTGTCGAATATGGCGACTTTGCCGATTATGTTGTGGCCGGGTTCTAAGGTTGGTCAGTTGTGTTTCTTCCGTTTGAGTAGCCCGACTGAGCATCCGTATGGTTCTGGTGCGTATGGTAACCGTTACCAGGGTCAGCGTGGCCCGACTGCTTCGCGTAGTTATTTGAATTTTCATCAGACGATGATTCCTACGGACGGTTCTGTGGAGTCTTAGTCTTTCCCGCTTTGGGGTGCGGGTGTACAGGCTGTGTGTTTGTGCGCCTGCGTTGGGCGGTTTTTTACCTGTGTGCTCGTGCGTTCACTCGCGTGCGGGTTTTTATCTCTCACTCTCTAAGGATTTTTGATGAATCTGAAGCCTGCTGTTTTGCGTGTTGCTGGCGCGGAAGTTCCTTTGTGTCTGATCGATATGTCGGACTCTTTTGTGGAGCGTTTTAAGAAGGCGTGGGAGCCTCTTACCCCGGAGTTTTTTGATACTCCTGATGAGGCGTATGCTTCGTTGTCTCGTTTTGATCAGGTGATGCTGGTTCATGCACCGACTGATGAGTCGGTGATGGATTTGGCGAATCCGTTGATGGGTTCGTTTGATAAGGTGTCGACACTGCGTGTTGATAATGATGACGCGGGTATGCAGGAATTGACGAGCCGTATTACGTTGGCGATGATTGAGCAGCTGGTTGGTCGCGGTGTGATGCTGCATGCGGCTGTTATTGGTGACCCTGAGTCGAAGCGCGCTGTGGCGCTGGTGGGTGTTTCTGGTAGCGGTAAGACGACTGCATCGCGTTTCTTGGGTTCGAAGTTTGCGTACCTGACTGATGAGACGGCGATTATTTCAGATGAGGGTGTTGTGTCGCCGTATCCGAAGCCGCTGTCTGTGATTGTTGACCCGAATGCGCCGAAGGATCAGCAGAACCCGGTGGATTTGGGTCTGAACGTGGTTGATCGTGATGACCTCAGCTATAAGCTGTCGCGTATTGTGTTCATTTCTCGTAATGAGTCGGCTTCTGAGCCGTATTTTGAGCGTGTTCCGCTGCATGAGGCTCTGGTGTTCTTGAGTGAGCAGAGCTCGGGTCTGGCGCGTCACCCTGAGGGTGTTGTGTCGCTGGCTAAGCTGGTGGAGCGTTGCGGTGGCGTGTGGCGTCTGGTGTACTCGGAGGTTGAGGATACTCTGCCGCTGGTTCAGGATCTGCTGAATGGTGGTGAGCTGCCAAATGCTGATGAGGTTGAGAAGCTGGAGAAGTACACGGTTGAGGATTACCTGCCGGGTGTGTTCTTGAACGGTACGATTGCGGTGTCTCGTATGCCGGGTACTTCGGGTGTGCGTGTGGGTGAGGACGGCCCGTTCTTGCTGCTGCGTGATACTGAGCTGAATGAGCTGTCTGATTTTGCGGCTGAGTGCTGGCTGCAGGCTGAGGGCGACATTTCGTACGATGACCTGTTTGCCCGTCTGGCTGAGATTTTTGAGGGCCTGCCTGCTGAGGCGTATGACGAGAACTTGCGCGCCCTGGCGGCTGGTTCGATGTTGTGGGTGCGTGCGATTGATGATCCGCTGATTGATGACGCAACCTGGGTTCAGCTGAGTAGCGATGAGGTTCTGGACGATGAGGACGACGTGGTGGAGAACTAGCGCCACTGCGGCTCTCTAGCATAGCTCTCTGAGCTCCGCTTGATAAGCATTGCTTAAGCACAAAGGGAGGGGCGGGTAGAAGATAATTCTTCTACCCGCCCCTCCCTTTGTGTTCGCGGAATTGCGTTTGCAAGGTTGCGTTTGTGGGACCTGCAGGACGCTTAGACCCGCGGCACATACCCGAGCAACCTTACCGGGTGGCCTTATTGGGTAGCCTTGTCGCGGCGCTTCTGCTCACGGCGAGCAGCACGCACACGCAATGCGCCCGGCGCCTTCACCGGCAGTAACAGGAGCAAACCCGCCACCACAACAATCAGAATACCGAGCACACCCCAAATCTGTGCTCCCATGATGCTCACGCACAAACCGAACAGCATCGGTGCCAGGAAGCTGGTAGCGCGACCGGTGGTCGAGTACAGGCCGAACAGCTCACCCTCAGTGCCAGGCTCGGCAAGGCGAGCCAGGAAGGTGCGGGAGGCCGACTGTGCCGGGCCCACGAACAGGCACAGCAGCAGGGCGCATACCCAGAACACGCCAGGCTGAGGGAAGAACAGCAGCGGGGTAGCCGCCAAGATAATTCCGACCAGTGAGATAACAATAATTGCCTTCGGGCCTAGGTAGTCATCCAGGTAGCCGCCCAGAATAGCACCAACTGCGGCGACAGCGCTACCGGCAATACCGAACAGGATCACATTGGAAGTGCTGAAACCGAACGTACCCGCAGCGAGAATACCGCCGAACGTAAAAATACCGGACAGGCCATCACGGAACACTGCCGATGCTACCAGGAACCACAGGGTCTGCGGGGACGTCATCTTCAAGCGACGAATCGTGCGCCACAGTGCCTTATATGAGGCGAGCAGGCCGCCTTGACGAGCCGGGGAGAAATGCTCCAGACCCAGCTCCAGGAAACGCAGCTCGCGGGTGGGCAGCACCTCCGGTAGGAAGCGCTTGCGGGTGCGCATACGCACCAGCAGCGGCAGGCAGAAGACCAAACACCAGGCGGCAGCGAACAGCGCAACCGCACGGATATTCAGGGCGTTATCGGTGGTTAGGCCGAGTACCTGAGGGGTAAGCACAAACCCCCACAGCACCACAGCCAGTGCCAGGATGCCGCCAATGTAGCCGGCCGCCCATCCGGCGCCCGAAATCTTGCCGATATTTTCCGGATGGGAGATACGCGGCAGCACGGCATTATAGTTTACGTAGGCGAACTCGCTGAATACGCTCGCAGCAGAAATCAGGGTGACACCCAACCATAGGTACTGTGGAGTGGGGGCCACGAAGAAGCAAGCCGCCATGGAACTGACCAGCAGCATGGTGTTCACGCCGAGCCAGAAGATGCCGCGGCCAGACTTGTCGTTACGCTGACCGGTGACCGGCGCCAGGATAGCAATAAGGAAACCGGCGATAGTCAGGCCCAAAGACAGCGCCGAGGAGGTCTCCTCGGGAGTGCCGAAGTAGCTACTGGTCAGGTACACGGTGAAGATGAAGGTCGTCATAATCGAGTCGAAGCTCGAGGAACCAACATCCCACATGACCCAGGAGGTGACCGAGCGGCGGCTGTTTGCGTGGTCAATGACCCTACGCGGAGCCTTCGCCTTAGGGCGAGAAGAAGAAATAGTCATAGTTGTGCTTTCAGATGCCGAGGCGAAGCTTCAGCGTACCGGTGGCATGAAGCCGGCTGAAGTAGAGCGGGCGTGCTGAAAATGGAACGCCAGGCGGTACGTACCGAGTGAAGATACGTACCGCCTAGCTCATAACTATCGCGCGGAAGGCGACAAATCTCATTAGAAGAAACGACGCTGCAGGCGAGCAATACCGAAGCTCGCCACAGCACCTACGACGGAGGTCAGAACGGTCCAGAGGATGACCTGACGCAGGGTATCTTCAGACTCCTGGGAAATGGCGGGAGGCTGGTTGCCGGTAGCCTTGGTCCAGGCTGCGCTCAGGCCCTTGCCGATCAGGGCTGCTACGCCCATGTTGATACCCGCAATAGCAAGCTTAGCGACGGGGTTCATGTGTATCTCCTTAGCTGTATACGATGTGGCGTCCTACCCGTGAACCTCTTCGGGGTTGGGTGAGAAAAGAGCGCCACTCCCTAGCGTATAGGGTTTAAGGCGTTTGTGCCGCCTGGGAGCCTCTCCGTCCCAAAATTGTATGCCGTTCAATTCTGTAATGTGGGCAGACGAAGGGAACAAAAAGCGGCAAATTGGCATGAACAGCCAGACACGCCTACAATCAAACCTGGGTTCCCGCCCACACCACAACGGTACGGACAAAGAACCCCACACGACAGGGGAGCGCCACCACGGCGCTGAGAGTGCTAAGCAGACCCTCGAACCTGATCCGGTTAGTACCGGCGTAGGGAGTCGAATTTCTTCTCAATGCCCTCGTCCATTAAGAGGACGAGGACATTCCCCTTCCAACGACGGAAGGACCACCTATGTCACAGAACGTAACCCCCGCCTCCCAGGTACCTGCACAAGCAGAAGCGAAGAAGCCGAACCTGCGCTGGCGAGTTAACGAGATCGTTATTGCCGCAGTTATCGCAGTAGCCTGCGCCGTCATCTTCTGGATCTGGGACATCGCAGTTAGCCCCGCAACCAAAACCGCACTCGTAGCAGCACCCGAATTCCGACCCATCATCGGCGGCGCGTGGCTGCTTGGCGGCACCCTCGGCGGCCTGCTTATCCGCAAACCCGGTGCAGCACTCTTCTGCGAAATCGTCGCAGCATTCATCTCCGTGCTCTTCACCGGCGGCGCATGGAGCGGTGAAATCCTGCTCGCAGGCCTCTTCCAGGGCATCGGCGCTGAAATCGCCTTCGCAATCTTCCGCTACCGCCGCTGGAACGCAACCATCGCCATCTTCGCCGGTGCACTCTGCGGCCTGTTCATGGGCGGTAACGAAATCTTCATCTACTACCCCGACATGGAACCGGTCAAGGCAATCATCTACGTAGCATGCTCCGTCATCTCCGGTGCAGTCATCGCAGGCTTCCTGGCGTGGATTCTCGTGCAGAACCTCGCCAAGACCGGTGTGCTCTCCTCGCTGGCATCCGGCAAGACCCGCCGCTAACCACCAGCAACTAGCCACCAACAAGTCACCACTCGGCACACTACAGCAGCCACATAAAAGGCTAAGGAAGCATCATGGAAGCAACACCGCGCGGGGCGCGCATCGAGCTCAACAACTTCAGCTGGCATCACCCCGGACGCCCAGAACCCGTCATCAGCGGACTCAACCTCACCATCAACCCCGGTGAAAAAGTCCTGCTACTGGGCACCTCCGGCGCCGGCAAATCGACGCTCCTGCACGCCATCGCCGGTGTGCTCCACGATGACGACGGCGAATCCGCCGGCGGCACCATCACCATCAACGGCAAAGAACCCGGTGAAGCACGCGGCACCGCGGGCATGATGCAGCAGGACCCCGAATCCTCCATCGTCATGGCAACCGTCGGCAACGACGTCGCATTCGGCCCCGAGAACCTGCGCGTACCCCGCGAAGAAATCTGGGGCCGCGTCACCGAAGCCCTCACCGCCGTAGGGCTCAACAACCTACCCCTCGACCACCCCAGTAGCGCACTGTCCGGCGGACAGAAGCAGCGCCTCGGCCTGGCGGGCATCCTCTCGATGCACCCCGGCGCCATGATCCTCGACGAACCCACCGCCAACCTCGACCCCGCCGGTGTGCGGGAAGTACGCGACAGCATCCTCTCTGCCGCGGAGGCGACCGGCGCGACCCTACTCGTCGTAGAACACCGCGTGAGCATCTGGGCACCGCACATGGACCGCATTATCGTGCTCGGCGCAGGCGGCACCATCACCCACGACGGCGCACCCGACACCGTGCTCACCGAAGCACGTCAAGACCTCATCGACGCGGGCGTATGGGTACCCAACTACGTGCCGCGCGCACCGCAGACCGGCAGCGATAACCAGAGCGGCGAGGCTGTAACCGGCGAGGCGCTACTGCGCGCCGAAAACCTCAGCATCACCCGCGCACAACCCACCCCCAAACAACGACGCGCACGCCGACGCACCATTAAACACCTCGGCGACACCCCCGCACCCGCACCCATCGACCTGCCCGTACTCCGCAGCGGCATCAACCTCACCCTGCACGCCGGCGAACACCTCAGCGTGCTCGGACCCAACGGCGCCGGCAAATCAACCCTAGCCCTCACCCTTGCAGGGCTCCTCACCGCACCCGACGGCACCCTCACCGCCACCGATGCGCTATGTAACCACCACGGTGACGGCGAGCGAGAAAACAGTGCCCACTGGGACATCCCCACCTGGACCCCCGCCCAAATGCTCAGCCGCATCGGCTACGTCTTCCAAGAACCCGAATACCAATTCATCCGCGGAACCGTACGTGAAGAACTCGAACTCGGCCCCCGCCGACTCGCCGCACTCACCCGCGAACCCCTCAACGAAGACGACCTCGCAGCCCGCACCAACGAGCTTGCAACCCGCCTACGCCTCACCCACCTACTCGACGCCAACCCCTTCACCCTCTCCGGCGGCGAAAAACGACGACTCTCCGTAGCCTCTGCACTCGCCACCGCACCACGAATCCTCATCCTCGACGAACCCACCTTCGGCCAAGACGCACGAACCTGGGCAGAACTCGTCGACCTCATCCGCGAACTACTCACCAACGGCACCGCCGTCATCTCCATCACCCACGACGAAGACTACACCGCCGCACTCGGCGGCAATCACATCACCCTACCCGCCCTCACCACCCCCGGAAAGGAGAACGCATGAACACCGACTTCTTCGGCACCATCGACCGAACCAGCTACTTCAGCAACCTCAACGCCGGCGTAAAACTCATCGTCTCCTTCACCCTCATCATCGCCGCACTCATCGTGCGCGACCCCCTCACCTCCGGCATCCTCTTCGCCCTCGAACTGCTCGGATTCATCCTCGTCGGATTCCGCCCCGTCAACGTTCTCGCCCGCTTCTGGCCCATCCTCATCGCCGTCATCACCACAGGCTGGTCCGTCGCCATGCTCAGCGCCAAAAGCGGCACCACCATTCTCGACCTCGGCTTCAACAGCATCACCACCGACTCCGCCGCCGTCGGTGCAGCCATGATGATCCGCTCCCTCGCCATGGTCCTACCCACCCTCGCGTTCGTGCTCACCACCGACCCGACCGACCTCGGCGATTCCCTCGCACAAACCTTCAAACTGCCCTCCCGGTTCGTGCTCGCCACCGTCGCCGCCCTGCGCCTCGTCGGCATCCTCTTCGCCGAATGGAATGCCCTCGGCCAGGCACGACGCGCCCGCGGACTCGGTGCAGGCCAGTCCCTTATTGGACGTGCACAAACCTTCGGCGGGCAGAGCTTCGCCCTGCTCGTGCAGGCCATCCGCCGGGGCTCCCGCCTGGCTATCACCATGGAAGCGCGCGGCTTCGGCGCAGGCGAACGTACCTGGGCGCGAGTACCCTCCTATTCGCCGCGTGATGTGCACGTGAGCATTGCAGCCGCCATCATTATCGCTGTTGCGTACGGTGCATCTATTGCGGCGGGTACGATCCAGTTCCTCTGGGGCTAGTTCGTTCCGTTTCTGGTTCCGCTTGGGAGACGGTATTCGTCCCCGTTCCTACAGGGGCACCCGCCCTCGCTTCGCTTCGGGCACCCTGATGTCACTACGGACGATACCGTCCTCCCGCGCTAGGACATAGATAAGGAAGCGCCTGCCCCCTTCCTTCGCTCCTACAGGGGACCCGCCCTCACTTCGCTTCGGGCACCCTGATGTCGCTTCAGGAAGGTACAGACACCTCCGGAAAACGCGGCACCCTCCGAGCCCTTTCAGGAACCAGTAGCGAACGTACAATAAAACTATGTCTAGTATCGTAATTCTTCTGAACGAGCAGAACCCTCAGGGCATCTTCGTTGACCCGTCCGTGCCCCTCATCAGCGTTGATGATCAGGGCTTCACCCGCGGCGACGGCGTCTTCGAGACTATGCTGTCCGTCAACCGCCGCGTGCGTAAGCTCGGCATGCACCTGTCCCGCCTCGAGTCGTCGGCGCGCATGCTGGATTTGCCTGACCCGGAACCTGAGATTCTGCGTTCGGCGGTAGAACGCCTCATGCGTGAGGCGACCGCCGGTGCCGAGACTGTGCTGGGCGAAGAACACATCGTGAAGATTATTATTTCGCGCGGCCCCACCCAGGCGGTGACTTCTATGCAGCCGGGCCCGTACACGCTGATTATGGCGTCGCCGGTGCCCGCCTCCATTGTGAAGCGCCGCACCGAGGGCGTGAAGGCGATGCTGCTGCCGCGCGGCCACGAGCCGATGGATAATAGCGCCTACCCGTGGCTGCTGGCGGGTGCGAAGACCCTCTCCTACGCGGTGAACATGGCGGTCCTGCGGTACGTGCAGGAGCGCGGCGCGGACGACGCTATCTTCATCACCGACGAGCGTCGCGTGCTGGAGGGCGCGACCTCCTCAGTGCTGGTTGCGAAGATTGAGGACGGCAAGAAGGTGCTGTACACGCCTGAGCCGAGCCACGGTATCCTCCCCGGCACCACGCAGGGCGCGGTGTTTGAGGCGGCACGCCAGGCTGGTTGGGAGCTGGGCTTCGGTCCGCTCTACCCGCAGGATTTGTTTGAGTCGGACGGCGTGTGGTTGGCGTCGTCGGTGCGTCTGATTGCGCCGGTGACTCATCTGAACGGTACGGCGCTGGCGCATGACCCGGAGCTGACCGCTACGCTACTGAGTTACCTGGCGCAGCAGAGCTAAACGCATCAGAAAAGGGACGCCGCATATTTCCTCCGCGCCTACGCAGGGGCACCCGTCACCCGGACGCTCTGCCCCTCCTTGGTTCGCTGCGGAGAGCGCCCGGGCTGACACCCTGAGGGTGCTTCCGGAAAACGCGGCAGCCCCTGCGCCCATGCACGGGCACAGCAAAGCCCCGGATGCGCAACCCTTAGCGGGTCGCCCAGCCGGGGCTTTAGCTATACAAAAATCAGCAACAGGTTAGTGGCCCGCCGGAGCGCCGTGACCTTCACTAGCGCCGTGGCTCAGACCGTCCGCCGAGTAGTCCGAATCCTTACGCGGCGTAGTCCACAGCACCAGCGCCGTCAGGACCGCGAAACCCAGAATGGAGAAGCCCATCGGCAGGTACTCATGCTCACCGGCAAACGACACCAGCGGTGCTGCCACCGCACCCAGCATCGCCTGAACCGTACCCATCACCGCCGAAGCACTACCCGCCATGTGGCGCGCCTCGTTTAACGCCAACGCCGAAGCATTACCAAAAATCAGACCGCACGAACTGGTCAGCAGGAACAGCAGAATCAGCGTCGGCACCAGCGAAATACCGACAAGGAAGCTAACCAACAGCAGCGAAGACACCACGAGCAGGCTAACCACACCGATGTTTACAATGCGGCGCTGCGCCACACGGCCAACCAGCTTCGTCGCAATCGCACTGAACAGCACAATGCCAATCGAGTTCACACCGAACACGATCGTGAACTCAGTCTCGGACAAGCCCAGAATCTTCTGCAACACAAACGTCGAACCGGAAATGTACGAGAATAGCGCACCAAACGCGAAGCACATCGTCAACATGAAACCCATGTAGCGGCGCACCTTCAGCACCTTCGGCAGCTCCGAGTACACGCTTAGGGCGGTGCCCTGGTAGCGTTCCTCCACCGGCAGGGTCTCCTTAATCACGAAGATCACGCCGAGCATCATGACCGCGGTAATCACGCCCAGCACATGGAAAATATCGCGCCAGTTACCCCACGACAGCACCCAACCACCAAACAGCGGCGCAAGCACCGGCGCGAAGCCGTTAATCATCATCATGACGCCCATGAGCTTAGCCGTCGCCAGACCCTCAGTCGTATCAGCCACGATAGAACGCGCCAGCACCGCACCAATCGAACCGGTGAAGCCCATCATGAAACGCGCAAAAATCAGCAGCTCAATATTCGGCGCGAAACCACACGCCACCGTCGCAATAAAGCAGATGACCGCACCGATCAGTAGCGGCTTGCGGCGGCCCGTCTTATCCGAGAGGGGACCCACAACCAGCTGGCCAAGCGCCATACCCACCATGAACGCGCTCAACGTCAGGGATGCGTTCGTGCTGGTGGTGTTCAGATTCTCAGCAACAGCGGGCAGCGCCGCCAGGTACATGTCCGTAGCGAGCGGCGCGATAGCGGTCAGCATCGCCAGAACAACAATGAAAAGGGGTGATAGCCCGAAAGAGGTCTTAGTCGACTTCGAAGACATTAGTCCTTAGTTTTTCTTTCTACGTGATGCGCGTGCAACGGCGCCTGCGGCTCTACAAGACATGGATGCGGCGGTACCGCTCCGGGGGTGAGTTTGCGCAGGCTGGAAGCACAACTTGTTCACGGTAGCAGAATTGGGCGTGGCTTCGTAAGTTAAACGTTTGACATTTTTTAATTTGGGGGCGGGACGGGTACGCAGAAGGGGGGTGTTATCCACGCTCCTACAAGGGTTAGGGGAGGGTACGCCACATATTTCCTCCGCGCCTACGCAGGGGCACCCGTCGCACAGACGCTCCGCCTCTCCTTGCTTCGCTACGGAGAGCGTCTGTACGATACCCTGAGGGCGCTTCCGGAAAACGTGGCTACACCCTACGCGTACTGGAGCAAAAGGGCGGTGTTATCCACGCTCCGTTGGAGAGATAACACCGCCCCTTGAGCAGTTTGCTTTAGTTTGCCAATCAGCAACCCCCAGCCCATGTAGAAATATTTGAAAAATATTCTTGAGAAGCATTGCTCGGTGCGACCGCATAACTTACATTGGTCATATCACGCGATACGACCGGAGGGACACCTCAGATGCGCACCCACTATTACAAATATTTGCTATGCATCCTGCTACTCATAGCTTGCGTCTTGCTCGTAATCTTTGCCGTGCTTTCCAACAACAACCCGGGTATCGAAAAAGACGGCACTGCCTCCACACACGCGCCGAGCAATACCTCAACCTACTGGGATAAAGACCGCATGGAATCCGCTAGCCCGGCTCCCATGCCCGAATAAAACAGCGCCTGAATAAAACTGCCTCTGAATAGCCGTAGGGCCCAATGCTTCGAGATACACGAAGCATTGGGCCCTACTGTCTTGTAGACGGCTGTTACTGCGCCGCACTGTCGTAGATGAAGTCCACGGTCGCGTAGTCCTCCGGGATTTCGGCGAGTAGCGCCTCCTCCTGCTCCGCCCAGCGTTCCCAGTGCGGGCGGAACGTGTCACCATCACGAGACATGGCGCGTTCGTAACGCACCTCGTCCGGGGCGGTGGCGAGGATACGCACCTCGCAGGCGCCAGCAATCGCGCCGACACCCTCACAGATGATGACCTGCGTAGCCGCCGGGTCGACGGTGCGCACCTCACCGGGGGCGCCCGCCTCCCAATCCCACGGGGTGTAGGTCCCGGCAATACCTTCGGTCAGCTGCACGGATAGCGCGTCCCACGCCTCCACGCCGTCGAAGAGGCCGTCCCAGCCGGGGTAGAAGTCGTCCAGGTGCAGCACGTGCACGCTGTGCCCGGCGGCGGTGAGTTCCTGCTCAAGCTGCGCGGCGAGGCTGGTTTTGCCGGTGCCGCTGCGGCCGTCAATGCCGATAATCAGCGGAATCTGCGCGAAGTCGGCGAGAAACTGCTCACGGAATTCGGTAAATTCGGCGGTGTCCATGTCAAAGTCGTTGCCGATGCCGTGCTCCAGGCGCAGCATATCTTTGCAGAGCTCCAGGATTTCGGTGGTGCCGGTGACGCGGTGGTTCTGGTTCAGGGGAATACGCTGACTCACTGGGCGTCGCCTTCCTGCTTGAGGTGGTTGATGAGGCCGCGTGCGGCGGCGTCAATGAGGCCGGTGGTGTACACGAAGTCGCGTTCGCTACCGTACCAGGGGTCGTAGATGCCGAGCTGGTCCAGGTGGGTGGTGGTGACCTTCGGGTCGAAGCTGCGCATCATGCGGATCTTGGTCTTGTCAGCCTCGTTGCGGGCGAGGGCTTTGAGGCGCAGGTAGTGGGGTGCGTCCATGGCGAGGATGAGGTCGTTGCGGTCGAAGTCCTCGACGGTGAAAACGCTGGCGCGGTGCGTGGATGAGTCGATACCGCGGGTGGTGAGCTGCGCGGCGGCGCGCGGGTCGATGTGGTTGCCTTCTTCTTCGTTGCTGATGCCGCTGGAGGTGACGGTGACGGGCACGCCGGCTTCTTGGGCGTGCTGGCGGATGAGGTATTCGCCGACGGGGGAGCGGCAGATGTTGCCGGTGCAGACAGTCATGATTCGGTACATGGTTCTAGTGTATCGGTGAGGTAACGGAAGGTTGGGCGCGGTGGGTGATTGGGAAGGCTTTGCAAGCGGCGCTTTGGGCAGCACGGTGACGGGCGGATGCGCTCGCCGGTAGGCTGTCACCGCCGGACCCGGGCGTGCCAGGGCACGCAAAGGCCCCGCCGGTGTGGGGGCCGGCGGGGCCTAAAGAAAATTATCTAGAAGTAAACATTTTTAGCCTTTACCTCCAGGGGAAATTACCATACCTTTTGAGAAGTCATCAGGGTTGTCTGGGTTGAAGAGATCTGCCCCTTCAGGTAGAAGAAAGATAGCTTTGTTAGGAGCAATAACTTTAGTAGTTTTAACTTGGACTGCTCCGTTCTGAGTCGAAACAGAAAAATTAATTTGACAATCCTTGTATGAAAATTGAGCAATGTATGTTATGCCAAGATTCATGGATTTAAATATTGGTTGCTGATGAAACTCAGCTTTAAAGAAGTTGGCTTCATGGAAGAAATAAGAAGAGCTAAAATCTGCTGACTTTTTGAAAATTGCTCTAAAGAATTTTATTCCCCCAGTGAAGTATGTATTTTTAAAACTTGCACTTTGTTCAAAGAGGGCATCTGAAAATACAGCTTTTTTGTTGAATCTCACGTTCTCAAAGCTGGCCTTGTGGGTGAAAACCGTGTTGTTAAAGTGAGCGTCGCGGATAAAAGTTAAACCGCTAAATTTAACATCTGACTCAAATTTTGAATTCAAGAACTTTGCACTTCCAACAGAACCTGCGGGGCCGGAGAATTCTGAATTCTCAAAGTTGGCAGACTGCTTAAAGTATGAATTATTAAAATCTGCACCGTGGATAAATTTTGTATTATTAAAAATTACATCTTTATTGAAGAAGGAATTTTTAAAATCGACCACGTAAAAAAATGTTGCTTTAGAGAAATCATAAATAAAATCGGACCAGGGTCCTCTCTGCGGTCTCTTTGGCATATTGTCTTCAAATGCGGAGCCATCATTCAACCTTTTTGTGATTTCTTTAATAATTAGTTGTCGAACTTCTTGTTCCTCGCGGAATTTAGCTTGATCTAATAAAAAGTTTCCTGGGTATTCAACAGGTTCATGGTTGCGTTCGAGGATCTTTTTATGTATGGATAACGGGTAGGATGAGCGGATGTATGCGCAAAGACTATCGATGATGACCTGCCCCTCGCTTAGGCGCTCCTCCTTAGTCTGCACGGTCTTATCATCTGCTAGCCATTCATCAACAAGTTTAGCTAGGGTATATATGCCTCCACGGCGGATAGGGGCTTTATCATCCGCGAGTTGTTCAATTGCTTTGGCGTAGCGGCTACGACGTTCGGCCTTGACTTGCCGGGCATGGTCAAGGTCGTTTTTATCTTTTTCTTGCAGATTTTTGCGTCGGTTTTCCCAAAGGGTGAGCATTGCGAGGACACCACCAGTAGCGGCCAAAATAGCCTGGCGGAGAGCAGCTACACTGTCTCCTGCGCTGAACGGTTCCGCGATGGATAAAGGTATGGAGAAAGCGCAGAGGGCGCCAATTATGGCTGTTCCAAAGAGAACTATGTAGAATTGATTCTGCTTACGAGAAGACTTTAATTTCTTGATGCAATTTAGTTTTGAAAATATTTTTATCATTAAAATAAAATCCTTTCAGTGGTGAGTGGAAAAACGAGGGGTCACACAATTTGTAAATTCATAAAATCCTTTATTTTGCAGAAGGTAAAATTTTATATCTTTGGCAACTGATTGCTTGAGAAATAAAGTTCTATAATGCGGGGCTGCCTAGATGGGTATAATCTCCTAGTTCTTCATCCCATGATGCCGGCGATATCAATATTGATCCTGCTGGGATAATAGCACGAGAGAGAAATTTTTTATCTTTGGTGAGCATGGTGGAAAATCCTAGCGGAACATTGCCGCACGATATTGTTTGCTTTTCACTAAAGGTGTGTTTTTTAGTATAGCTAAACTGAGCGTCGTTAAATGTTGTAGGTGTGGCGAATTCTGTTTTAAAAAATGTTGTATCTCCCAAGAATGTCGTTTTGTAGAAGCTAGAATATTTATCGAAGCGGGCCCCTGCAAAGAATAGCAGTTCATGAAAAATTGTTCCGCTAAAGTCAGTATCTTTTGAAAATTTGGCGTTAGAGAAAATTGTTGTATCGAAAAAATCTACTCCGCTAAAGTTTGTTTCGCCATGGAACAACACCTCGAGAAATTCAGTAATTTGGAGGAAATTAGAGCCTCCAAAGATAGCGGAATTTTTGAATTTAGCTCCATTGAACCATGTATTCTCTTGGAAGGTGGAGTGGATGAATTTTGCGGGACCTTGAAATTGACTTCCGCAGAAATCTGCATACCCACAGAATGACGATTTATTGAATTTTGATTCTCCCCAGAATTTTGAAAATCGAAAATTTGCTTCACGAATAAATTTGGAATCTGAGAAATTGGCATTCATGAAGTTAATTTCGTCAAGAGGATAGAATATTGTTGACCTTGAGAAATTAAATGTGAAGCTTTCCCAAAGTGTTTTTTCTTGTAATGAAGTGGATGACGTATTTCTTTCGACTCTTAAGCTTATTTCATTAAAGATTGTTTGGCGAACTTCTTGCTCCTCATGAAAGTTGGCTTGGTCCAGCAATAATTTTTCAGAAAATTCTTCCGGGATATCGTCTGCTTCAAAGATAGCTCGGTTCGTAGCTAAAAGGAAAGGTGAGCGGATATAAGCGCAGAGGTTATTGATAATAACCTGCCCTTCTTTTTGTTGTTCCTCTAGCTCGAGAGTACTATCAGCAAGCCATTCATCAACCAAGCCAACAAGGGTATAGATACCACCTATACGGACTGATGCTTTAGCGTCTGCAAGTTGCTCTACAGCCTTGGTGTAGCGGCTACGGCGTTCAGCATATACCTGGCGGATGTGGTCGCGCTCGTTTTTCTCTGCGTCTTGTTCGTTTTTCTTGATATCAGCCTCGACCTTGCGACGGTCGACCTGATTCTTCCAATTAGTCTGTAGAAGAGTCAAAATAGCGATGATGCCGCCAGTAATGTAGAGAATGTGTAGACGAAGGTCTGCAATTGCTTTTGGCTCTGAGTAGTCTGTCGACGCTGCTGGGATAAGCAATCCAAGGAATGGAACGCTATTCCAGGATTTCCACAGAGGGACTGTAAGCGCAAGGAATCCCCCGAGGAATCCAAGGCTTACAAGGAGCCCAAAGAAATGATGAATATAAAATGGCGTTTCGGAGAAGAAGAACCCATACACACGTGGATATTTTTCTCTGAGCCATTTTTTGAAACGAGATGAGGCTTTGCCCCGTTGCCCTGATGAAGCTTCGTTGTTTGGCAATGTTTTCTCCTGTCTTCGCTGAGAGGAACGACTACCTTTCAGCATAGTGCAAAACTGTCTGACCTGCGCTTCTATCGGTCATAAACGAAGGCCCCGTCACATATTCAACGTGGCGGGGCCTCGCGTTAATACTGCGCAGGCTCACTCATGCGCGTGTATTCCTTCCGGCATTTATCCCAGGAAGCCGGGTCGTACAGCACCGCCCCGAGAGGGAGAACGAACGTTCTATTAAGAAGCTCAGCTGTACCCAGTGGAATAGGCTGGCTACCCTCATACACCGTGAAGTTATGCGCCTCCTGACCGGCAGAATCCGAACCGGCAGGTAAAGCAGTGAACCGAGCCCGGTACGCCTCACCCGAGTCAGCATTTTCAGCTGCGAAGACCGGCGGGGTCTTCACGAAAGACACATTGCAGAAATCTGCAACGCCCATAAAGGTTGCCCCAGCGAACTCCGCGCCTGCCTCGAAGGTCGCATCAGCGAACCAAGAGAGCTGCTCAAACGCAACTCCGCTGAAGTTGGCATCAGCGCTGAAAGCCGCCGTGCTGAACCCGGCATACCCCTCAAAGATCGCCTCACGGAACTCTGCAGTCCCCGCAAAATCCGTCCTAAAGAAGCTCGCATTACCGCCGAAAGACGCCATGCAGAACCCCGCATTACTGCCAAAGGATGCGCCGCTAAACCTCACATCCGCCGCAAACGCAACATCGCGGAAGTCAGCGTGCCCTCCAAAAGATGCCTCATGGAATTCCGCATTAGCGTTGAAAGTTGCATGGTCGAAGCTCGCACTATGGTTGAACGTCGAAGAGGCAAAGTCCGCGCCCTGACCGAACGTCGTATCCGCGAAGTAGGCGCCCTCAAAGCTCGCCCCGTTGAAGTTCACCTCCCGCGCGAACGTCGCCTTGTAGAAGCCGACATGCGCCGTGAACGTCGCCTTACTAAAGTCGGCATCCTGCGCGAAGGTCGCGTTACTGAAGTTTGCTTGCTGCGGGAAGTCCATCTCATAGCTCGTCCTCGGCAGTGCAATAAACGACGCCCGGCTGAACGTGGCGTCGCCGTCGAACCGTGCCCCACCAAAATCCTCGTACTGCGTGAAGGACGCCCCGCTAAAGTCCGCCGCGCTCGCAAAGCGTACGTTGCTGAACATTGCGGACTGCTTGGTGACTACACCGGCAAAGCGCGCGACCCCGCCGAACAGCGACTTGGAGAACACCGCCGGACGGTTGAAGACCGACGCGGCGAAGTGTGCTTCATCGTGGAACGTGGAGGCGGTGAATACTGCCTATCCGCCGAAGGTGCCCGCCGCGAAGCTGGCTATGCCCGCGGTGTTCAAGCGTGAAAAATTGGCGTCGGAGTTGAAAGAAGATACCGCGAAGTCAGCCGCAGCCGAAAAGACCGCGTCTGAGAAGTCAGCCTCGCCGGTGAAGGTTACGGTTGCGAAGCTTGCCGCGTCCGCAAAGCATGCCCGGCTGAACTCTGCCGCACCTGCGAAGTGCGCGGCGCTGAAGCCCACCCAGTCGTTGAAGTTCGCACCCTGGAAGGATGCGTCAGCGGTGAACTGGGCTGCGGAGAAGCTGGTGTAACCGTGGAAGGTTGCGCCGGAAAAATCCGCCGGGCCGTAGAAGGTTGCGGAGGCGAAATCGGCGTTCTGAAAGTGCAGCTGCCGCAACGGGTAGAAGATGGGTGCGCCGCCAAAGTCGAAGCGCAGATCAGCCCACATGGGCGATACCGACGGCACCGCGTGCTGGTTCTCCTCGTTGCCTTTTTCGGTGCTCTTGGTAATTGCGGCGAGGCGGCGGCTGAACTCCATGAAGACCGTGCGGCGCACTAGCTGCTCTTCGCGTAGTGCCTCCTGATCGCGCGTAAAGTCGCCTTCGTACTCTTCGGGGGCTTCGCCTGCTTCTAGGATCTGCCGTTTCTGTGCGAGGGGGTAGGGCGTGCGGATGCACCCGGTCAGCGCGTCGACGATGGTCTGGGCTTCTTCTCGGCGCACCTGCTCGGGGAGGGATGCGTCGGTGAGCCATGCGTCTGCGAGGTTTGCGAGCGTGTACGCCCCGCCGAGGCGTACGGCGGGCTGGCCGTCGAGGAATTGTTCGAGGGCGTGCGTGTAGCGTTCGCGCCGCTCAGCCTGCTGGTTGTGTGCCGGTGCGTTTTTGCGTTGCCGCAGCGCAGTTAAGAGTTTGTTGAGGTTCATGGCGGTGTTCCCTTCCTGCTCCGGTGCTGGCTTATAACCAGCATAGGGGAGAGCCCCACCCCTGCCCGCTCGCGCTGGTTAAAAGAAGAAGTCCCGCCTGCACGAGATGTACAGACGGGGCTTTTCGAGGGATTAGAATAAGATTATCAGCTGGATATTAATTGTTATTCGGGTTCTATTTTTATAATTACTATTTATCTATTTAAATAGAGCGATTCTAGGTCTTTTTAGTCGGGGTAAAAAGTATGGCCCCGTCGGGAATAGTGAATATTTGTCCATCGGGTGACAAAGGGTGGCTTTTTCTAATAGCATAATTGCTATTTCGTGATACTGAAAAATCGTAGAAGTTTGGATCAACAAGACATGAAAACCTAGCTTGTAGAATCGGATTATCTGAATCACCAATTGCAAACTGTGGACTACTATTTTTGAATTTCGATTTAGTGAAAAGAGATGCACTTTCAAAGATTGCAGCACAGAAATCTGCAGCACCATGAAAAGTTGCTTTGCTGAACACAGCAGCAGAATAAAAATGTGCATACGTAAAATCTGCAAGATCACTGAAAATGGCGGATTCAAAATCGGCTGTATCTGCATATTCAATCATTCCCAAGTGAGCTTTTTTCTTGAATTTTGAATTCGAAAAGTCTACCTCTCCAATGAAGTACATCTTTGATGTAGAATCTCCAGGAATTATCGATCCAAAAGTTGCGTCTTCATTAAATATTGTATTGGAAAAATTTGTATTTCCGATGAATGTTGAACGTGTGAATGATGTTTTTATGTAAAATTTTGAACCTTTGAAATTTGCATTGGCAAATCTGAGGTTCTCCAACGGATAGAATATGGGGGAATTTTTAAAGTTGAATGTAAAATTTTTAAAACTAGTCAGCTGGTTCTGCGGGTTGGCGATTCTTGAAGAAAATTCATGAAAAATTTTTTGTCGAGTCTCAGCCTCTTCTTCGAGGAATTTTTTATCTGATTCCAGGAGGGAATTAAAATTCATTAATTGGTTATCAGTGTATCCGTCTGGCATTGATTGAATATAGTTACATAAAATATTTATAATATTTTGCCCACTTTTGCGAGCCTGCTCTTTGGGGATATCTGAGTCACTGAGCCACTCGTCTGCAATAGATGCAAGGCCTTGAATGGCGTTAATTTTTGAATAATGATTTTCGCTTCTTAAATTATCCACAAGAAGCATGGTCCGTTCATGGCGCTGAGATTGGGGGTCAGAAGAGATATGCTGAATAATGAAGGTGTGGTTATTTGAGGGATTCTTTATGAGTCCAAAGATTCCGAGAATTCCAGAAACAAATCCGGAAAAATCGCTAAACCATTTTAGGTCTAGTGCTGAAAATAGTGCAAAAATAAATCCAGTGGGGAGAATAAGGTATTTTAGGTCTTCAAGTAGGTAGTCTATGAGTTTTTTGAATTCTAATTTTGAATTATTTTTAAGAATTAGCATATATATTATAAAAAATACTATTAGAATGGAGAGCATCAATATGTTTAAAAAATCATATTTAAGTGGAAGTGGCGTATTTTTTAGTAAATCTTGAAATTTTGAGATTAGGCCATAAATGATTAGGCTGATGCTTAAAACCCATCCCGGTATTCTTGTTGATCTATATTTGGCGATTTTGCTTTTGGGTACACCGTTAGATTCATGGTTGCCAGTAGGTGTTGGTCTACTTTGATCTTGCATTGGAATCTCCTGTCTACTTTGCGAGAGTATGGTCGTACCCAGCATACGGCAGGCGGGTGGTCTCAAGCCATAGTTGAGGGTTGAGGAATTGCGGGGCGGATAAGCGGAGATACCCTCCTATAAAGCGAGCGATGGAGCTTGCATGCAGGTCCTCTATATATAAGAGGAGTGAATCTCTGAGATCTCAGGCGGGTGCCTGTAGTTGAGGTGCCTGCACAAAGCACACCCCTAGCAATGCTGCTAGAAGTCGAGTTTCCAGACTTAAAAATCGCCCCGCGCCCCCTATAAAAGGTGCCCCTGTGCCACCTTCCGGCACCTCTCACACCCCAGTTTTTAGGTTTTTCACCCTTTTTTAAAGATTTTTAAAAATTTTTTTCGCCCAATTAGTCCGCCCATGTCCGCCGTGCGCTGAATCGCCGCGCCGCACCCTCGCCCAGGGTGAAAACCCCGGAATTCCGCGGTAAACCGCCCCATCCGCACCTCGCCAGCGCCCTAAAATCTCCCGCAAAACACCCCTCCATAGCCCCGAAAGCCCCACCCCTCACACCCCTCCACGAAAAAAAGTTGAGTAAAGTTCGCTCAACTCTATTGACAGCCCCTCCAAGAGAGTGCATACTTGAGTACATGAGGCTCAAGGAAGCCGCGCAGACCACTCCATATGGAGTGTCACGCGCAGCGCCGACCGCCTCCACAATTTTCAAACTAACCCGCCTCGCATTGGAAGAAGCGGGGCGCTGATCACAAGGAGTGAATACATATGGCACGTGCAGTAGGCATTGACCTCGGTACCACCAACTCTGTCGTTTCGGTTCTCGAAGGCGGCGACCCCGTCGTCATCGCCAACGCAGAGGGCACCCGCACCACCCCCTCCGTCGTCGCATTCTCCAAGGACGGCGAGGTCCTGGTTGGTAACGTCGCAAAGCGTCAGGCAGTGACCAACGTCGACCGCACCATCTCCTCAGTCAAGCGCCACATGGGCACCGACTGGACCACCGAGATTGACGGCAAGAAGTACACCCCCCAGGAAATCTCCGCACGAACCCTCATGAAGCTGAAGGGTGACGCAGAGGCATTCCTGAACGACACTGTCACCGACGCTGTCATCACCGTCCCGGCATACTTCAACGACGCTGAGCGCCAGGCAACCAAGGAAGCCGGCGAGATTGCAGGCCTGAACGTCCTGCGTATCGTCAACGAGCCCACCGCCGCAGCACTGGCATACGGCCTGGACAAGGGTAAGGAAGACGAACTCATCCTGGTCTTCGACCTCGGGGGCGGTACCTTCGACGTCTCCCTGCTGGAAGTCGGCAAGGACGAAGACGGCTTCTCCACCATCCAGGTTCGCGCAACCAGCGGTGACAACCGCCTCGGTGGTGACGACTGGGACCACCGCGTAGTCGAGTGGCTGCTTGCACAGGTGAAGGCAAACACCGGCGCAGACCTGTCCAAGGACAAGATTGCTCTGCAGCGTCTGCAGGAAGCAGCTGAGCAGGCTAAGAAGGAACTGTCCAGCGCAACCAGCACCAACATCTCGCTGCAGTACCTGTCTGTCACCCCCGAGGGCCCCATCCACCTGGATGAGAAGCTGACCCGCGCAAAGTTCGAGGAACTGACCCGCGACCTGCTCGAGCGCACCAAGAAGCCCGTGCTTGACGTCATCAAGGAAGCCGGCGTGTCTGTCTCCGAGATCTCCGAGGTCGTTCTGGTCGGTGGCTCCACCCGTATGCCCGCCGTCGCTGAGCTCGTCAAGGAATTAACCGGCCGCGAGCCCAACAAGAGCGTCAACCCCGACGAGGTCGTGGCAATGGGTGCAGCACTGCAGGCAGGCGTTCTGAAGGGCGACCGTAAGGACGTTCTGCTGATTGACGTCACCCCCCTCTCCCTCGGTATCGAGACCAAGGGTGGTGTGATGACCAAGCTGATCGAGCGCAACACCGCAATCCCGACCAAGCGTTCCGAGACCTTCACCACCGCAGAGGACAACCAGCCCTCCGTGACCATTCAGGTTTTCCAGGGTGAGCGTGAGTTCACTCGCGACAACAAGAACCTGGGTACCTTCGAGCTGACCGGCATCGCCCCCGCACCCCGCGGCGTGCCCCAGATTGAGGTCACCTTCGACATCGACGCAAACGGTATCGTGCACGTCTCCGCAAAGGACAAGGGCACCGGCGCTGAGCAGTCCATGACCATCACCGGCGGTTCCTCCCTCTCCAAGGACGACATCGACCGCATGGTCAAGGACGCAGAAGCACACGCAGAGCAGGACAAGGCACGCCGCGAGGCTGCTGACACCCGCAACGCGGCTGAGTCCGTCGCATACTCCGTCGAGAAGCTCCTGAAGGAGAACGGCGACAAGCTGCCCGAGGATGTTAAGACCGAGGTCCAGGGTGATGTCGACGAGCTGAAGAAGGCACTCGAAGGCGACGACGACGCAGCAGTGAAGTCCGCATTCGAGAAGCTGCAGGCATCCCAGTCCAAGCTGGGCGAGGCACTCTACGCAGCAGCACAGGCTGAGGCATCCGAGTCCAAGCCCGCCGCTGATGAGGACGTTGTCGACGCCGAGGTCATCGACGAAGACGAGAAGAAGTAATCATGGCTGAGCAGGAAAACGTCACCCCCGACCCGCTGGAGGAGGCATTCAACGCCCCCGCAGCGGAAGGCCACCCCGAAGCTGAATCGGCAGAAAACACCGACGACGCAGCGGAAGCCGTCGAGGCTGAGCTCCAGGATGCCGTAGAAGCAGAATCTGCGGATGCGGCACTCGCCGCAGAGCGCCTAGACTCCCTGCTTCGCCTGCAGGCTGAGTTCACCAACTACAAGAACCGCACTGCCCGCGAAAAGGAGCAGCTGCGACTCTTCGTCATCAGTGACCTGGTCGGTTCCCTACTGCCGGTGTTCGACGACATCGACGCCGCACGCAAGCACGGCGACCTGCAGGACGGCCCCTTTGCCTCCATCGCTGCGAAGCTCGAAGAGCTGCTCAGCAAGCAGGGTGTGGAGCGTTTCGGTGAAGTAGGCGATGCCTTCGACCCGAATATCCACGAAGCTGTACTGCAGCAGCCCACCGACGAGGTGGCTGAGGATCATGTCTCCATGGTTCTGCGTTACGGCTACCGTGTGAACGACCGCGTGGTTCGTACCGCTCAGGTGGCTGTGGCTGTTGCACCGTAAGGTGGTCGGCTAAGCATTGGCGAATAACTAACGACGGGCGGGTGCTCTCCCTGATGGGGGAGTACCCGCCCTGATGTTTGCCTGGCTCGCTATGCCCGGTGTTGGCGTGGGTTTCGGCGAGCTGTGGCGGCGGTTAACAGGCTTGTAGGGGTGCTATTTTTTTGGCTCAGCCCTTTCAAAATTGAGTCAAGTAGACTAAACTTTTATATAGAGTATTAAGACAAGCACGCGGTGCCCCTGCAAGCCGTCCCGTAACCGAGGAGGGCGGCGCATCACCGCACGAAGGAGAAACACAACATGGCAAGCGAAAACTGGATAACTGACGACTTCTACAAGACCCTAGGTGTTAGCGAAGATGCCAGCGAAAGCGACATTAAGAAGGCGTATCGCAAGCTCTCACGCAAGTACCACCCGGACCTTAACCCCGGCGACGCCGCAGCAGAGAAGAAGTTCAAGGAAATCTCGGAAGCATACGATGTGCTCTCCGATAAGAAGCAGCGCGAAGAGTACGACCAGATCCGCCGCTACGGTGCCGCAGGCATGGGGGGTTTCGGCGGTGGCGGTTACACCGGTTACCCCGGCGCGGACGCATTCGGTGGCTTCAGCAACGGCGGCGCAGGGATCAACATTGACGACCTGCTCGGCGGCCTCTTCGGTGGCAGTGCCGGCGGCTCCCGACGCTCCGCAGGCTTCACCAGCGCAGACTTCGGCGGCATGGGTGGTGGCGGCTTCGGCGGCGCACAGCACGCAGCACCCGAAGAAAGTACTACCAGCACCCGCATCAGCCTCGCCCAGGCATACACCGGCGCGACCGTGACTGTGTTCCTGCCGGACGGCTCCCACACCGAGGCACGCATCCCCGCAGGTATCAAGGACGGTCAGAAGGTTCGACTGCGCGGCAAGGGCCTGCGCGGCGGTGACCTGAAGGTCACCGTGCGCGTTTCTGAAGATTCCGTGTACTCCCGCGAGGGCAACAACCTGATTCTGCGCGCACCCGTCACCCTCGCCGAGGCCGTCGACGGCGCCGTGATTGAGGTGCCCCTGCCCGACGCATCCACTGTGAAACTGCGCTTGGCACCCGGCCAGGTCGGCCGCCGACTGCGCGCTAAGGGCCGCGGCTTCAAGGCTAAGGGCGGCGACGGCGACCTGCTGGTCATCCCCGAAATCGTACTCCCCACCGAGCTGAGCGCAGAGGCGCAGGAAGCATTCGATAAATTCGTAAAACTGGCACCGCAGGAGAACCCGCGTAAGGATCTGTTGAAGAAGGCTAAGTAAACCATGGCATCTCGAGAATCATCATCTAAGTCCCGTAGCGGCAAGCCGTTGCACAGTGTGGACCGCCCGGTTTTCGTGATTTCTGTGGCGGCTGAACTGGCCGGCATGCACCCACAGACTCTGCGCCAGTACGACCGTATTGGCCTGGTCCAGCCTTCGCGTGCGCCGGGTAAGGCGCGCCGCTATTCGCAGCGTGATGTGAACCGTCTGCAGCAGATTCAGCAGCTCTCGCAGGAGGGTGTCTCCCTGGAAGGTATTCGCCGCATTATTGAGCTGGAATCCCTCGTGGAGCAGCAACAGGAGCAGATCGCGGCGTTGCAGCGTCAGGTTGAGGACGCGAAGGTGAAGCTGGGCATGGCGGAGCGCGTGTTCGCCGCCGGTACCAGTGGCGATGTGGTGCATATTGCCCGCGGTACCCGCCCGGCGCCTCGTCGGCGTTCTTCGGCGGTGGTTCTCTACCGTAAGCCGCGTTAACCTGTTAGGCTAGGATAAACGGCTCGGCTGTTCTGGCCCATCTGCGCTAGTCAGCCACCCATATAGGCTTGTGCGTCTTAGCGTTGTGCGAGCGAGGTAGGGTAGACCCCCGCCCGCATGCACTTAGACCCACACACAAGAAGGTGAGGCTCCCCGAATGATCGGGGAGCCTCACCTTCTTTAACGTATGCACTTTGCGCGGCGGCGGGAAATCACATGGCGGTAACTCTTGCTAGCGCTGCTCCGCTTACTTGCGGCGGTAAGTCAGATCGTGCGCGCGGCGGCCCGCCTCCTGAGCCTTACGCTCAAAGCTGGTGAGAGTACGACCCTCCCAACGCGGAGCCCAGCCACCCAGCGGATCCTCCTCGGTCGCACCGGCGCCTGGGTTCACGTTCTCAAAGTCGGGGTGCGCCTCCAGAACCTCACGCATGACCAGGGCATACTCCTCCCAGTCAGTCGCCAGACGCCAAATGCCGCCGGGCTTGAGCACACGCGCAACCTTATCAGCAAACGCCGGGGACACCAGGCGGCGCTTGTGGTGGCGGGACTTGTGCCAGGGATCCGGGAAGAACACCCACAGCTCATCCACGGAGTTCTCCTCAAGCATGTTGTCGAGCAGCTCGGGTGCGTTCGCCTGAGCCACACGCACGTTCTCCACGCCGGCGTTACCCATCTTCAGCAGCAGGTCTGCGATGCCGGGGGTGTACACCTCAACGGCAAGGAAGTTTGCCTCGGGCACCTCAACTGCGCGGTGCACGATTGCCTCTCCCAGACCGGAACCAATCTCGACGACCTGGTACGCCTTACGGCCGTAAATCTTGACCGGGTCGAAAGTCGCCTCGGGGGCTACGGAAGTATCGGTGCGCAGGCGCGGGATGTCCAGCACATGGGTGGGGGAGTAGGTGTCCCACGCCTTCTGACGGCGCGCGGTGAGGCGATCGCCGCGGCGGACGAAGGAGTAGGGCTGGCGGAAGAATTCCTCGGGAACCGGCTTCTTGGCCTTTTCTTCGGTAGATTCGGGTGCCTGGGTAGGCTGTGTGTTCTCAGTAGACATACCTAAAAGAATAGCGTAGCGCCGCTACACCGTGCGGTTTCGTGGTGTGTGGGGCTGGCGTGACGCTGAACCAGCCGGGCGTGACGCTGAACTAGTCGGGCGTATGCCGGTCTGAGAAATACAGAAATTCAACGCGCAGACAAAAGTGCGGCGGGAACGATTATTGTTCCCGCCGCACTTTCGTGAGGTCGTCTGAGTGAGTTAGCGTGTGGGGCTTACTTCTTGGAGCCCAGCAGTGCCAGGCCTGCGCCGAGCAGCACGATGTTGTTTGCGAGCTGCTGGCCGTCCTGGGTGGGGCGGAAGGTTGCGTCGTGCATATCCGGGTTGCGGAAGTACATGGTCATCAGGTTTGCCGCGAATGCGGTCAGGCCTGCGCCCGCCAGGCGTGCGGGGACGAAGGGGGTCAGCAGGGTTGCGCCGAGTGCGGTTTCTGCGCCGGAGATGAGCTTACCGAAGGTTGCTGCATCCAGCTTGGAGACTGCGGGAACACCGGTTGCCGCCATCTGCTGCAGGAAGGCGTAGGTGCCTTCGTCTGCCTTGAGCTTCTTGACGCCTGCGTCGAGGATGAGTGCGCCGGCGGTGAGTCGAAGTGCTGCGTTGGAGAACTTGCCCATTATTGTGTCCTTCTGCTTGGTAGTTGGTTGGTTAGGTTTTTGTTGAACAGTTTCTACTCTAGACCCAGTTCCGTGCTTTGTAAAGTTTTACATGTAAATCTTCTAAATATTTTTGGCACCACAAATTCCAACCGGGAATAGCACAAAATTCGCTCATAGAAATTTTTGGGCACTTGCACCCCCTATCTTCTGTTGGATTCCTTGTGCTCATGTGGGTCTTAAGAGGTAAAATTTGAAATTATTCATTCTCTGCATAATTCTTTATCCGTGATGTAAGAAAACGGCAACCCCGTGAAATCGGAGTCCACAAGCTCAAGCGCACTGCACAACCTGAGGAAACGCGAGGCTCCCCTCCTTCTTGCCACCAAGAAATATGCATGAATACCAACCACCCGGAACCGCCCAAACCAAACTAAGGCGAACCGACGCAGGAAAGAGAAATACGTGACACAGCAGCCAACGCCGCATAACTCCGTCACCGGCCTAGACTCCGAAGCAGAGCACTCCAAGCTCCAACGCGGACTTAGCTTCCGGCATATCCAGCTCATTGCTATTGGTGGTGCTATCGGCACCGGCCTCTTCCTCGGCTCGGCAAAGACTATTGCGCTAACCGGCCCCTCCATCGTCTTCGTCTACGCAATTATCGGTAGCGTCATCTACTTTGTGCTGCGCGCCATGGGCGAGATTCTACTCTCCAACCCCAACTACAAATCCTTCACCGACTTCATTACCGACATCCTTGGCCTTCGTGCCGGGTTCTTTGTCGGCTGGTCTTACTGGTTCTTCTGGGTGGTCACCGGCATTGCGGACGTCATTGCCATTACCGGCTACGTCAAATACTGGTGGCCGGACATCCCCGCCTTTGCCCCGGCGCTGACCGTGATCGTGGCTCTGCTTCTGCTGAATCTGCCCTCAGTGAAGAACTTCGGCGAAATCGAATTCTGGTTCGCCGTCATTAAAATCGTCGCCATTGTGCTGCTCATTGTTGTGGGTGCGCTCATGGTCGCCTTCAGCTTCACCAGCCCCGACGGTACCGTCGCCTCCGTAGCGAATCTCTGGGATCACCCCGGCCCCTCCGGTAGCGGTATCTTCACCCAGGGCCTGATGGGCTTCCTGGGTGCCTTCCAGATTGCACTCTTCGCCTTTGTGGGCGCTGAGCTGGTCGGCGCCGCCGTGGCGGAAACCGAACACCCCGAACGCACCCTGCCCAAGGCAATTAACGCGGTGCCCTTCCGCATTGGTCTCTTCTACGCCCTGCCGCTGCTGACCATCCTCGCCGTAACCCCTTGGGACAAGCTGGATAAGTCCATGAGCCCCTTCGTGGGTATGTTTTCCCTGGCTGGCATTGGTGTTGCCGCCTCCCTGGTGAATTTTGTGGTGCTGACCTCCGCGGCGTCCTCGGCGAACTCTGGTATTTTCTCAACCTCCCGCATGGTCTACGGTCTGGCGCACGACGGTGCCGCACCCTCCGCGTTGGGCAAGCTCACCAAGAATGGTGTGCCCGCCAATGCCCTGTACCTGACCACTGTGATGCTGCTGTTCAGCCTGGTTATGCTCTATGCCGGTAGTGGCATTATGGAGGCGTTCACTGTGGTGACCTCTGTGGCATCGATGATGGGTATCTTCACCTGGAGCATGATTCTGATTGCGTATCTGGTGTACCGCAAGAAGTTCCCTGAACGCCACGAGGCGTCAGAGTATAAGATGCCCTGGGGTATCGGTATGAGTTGGTTTGGTCTGGTCTTCTTTGCCGTGATGGTATACGCCCTGAGCCTGTACCCGGATACCGCTGTCGCTTTGGCTCTGACCCCCGTCTGGTTCATTGCTCTGGCTATCGGCTACGAGATTCTGACTCGCCGCCATGCGGCGAAGCGTGCCCGCGCGTTGGCTTCTGAAAACAGCGATGACGAGGCTTCTCAGAAGTAATTCTGTTCTTGCGTTGGTACGTATTGGTATAGCGTTTAAGCCCCGTTTTCACATTCTTTTTGGATGTGGAGGCGGGGCTTGCGTATGTTTCTGTGTGTGATGAGGGGATAGTTCACACCGGGTAGTATGACCTAAATAATAGACATAAGTCACAATTTTTGCTGAAAATCCACTCCTGAACCCCCAATATCCTGTAGAATAACTATTCAAATAGCTGTGAGAGCACCCAGATAAACTCCGCGTTGGTCGATAGTGTGACACTTCCGAACACAGTGCGGTAACTGGTAGAGCCCCAGCCACGCCCCGAAATCCGGGGCCGCCCCGCAAAGCAACTAGCCGCATATTCATACAGAGATCCTATCTGCTGTGATATGACAGTTGTCATCTAGCAACGGCACATGCGGTACGGGGTACCAACCGCAGAAAAGAGGATGCTGTGACCGAGCAGAACAACGCAACCCTCAAACTAAAAGCTTCAGAACAGGGAGAACGACTGCACCGTGGCCTCAGTAACCGCCACATCCAGCTGATTGCCATCGGTGGCGCCATCGGCACAGGCCTATTCATGGGCTCTGGTCGCGCCATCTCCCTCGCAGGCCCCTCCGTGATTTTCGTTTACATGCTCATCGGCGCCTTCATCTTCCTGGTGCTGCGAGCTATGGGTGAAATCCTGCTCTCCAACCTGAAGTACAAGTCCTTCTCCGACTTCACCACCGACCTGGTCGGCCCCATGGCCGGGTTCTTCCTCGGCTGGTCCTACTGGTTCATGTGGGTGGTCACCGCCGTCGCGGATATTATCGCAATTGTTGGCTACCTGCGTATGTGGTGGCCCGACCTACAAGCCTGGATCCCGGCGCTCGCCGTCATCGGTGTTCTGCTGACCTTGAATCTGGTATCCGTGAAGAACTTTGGCGAAATCGAATTCTGGTTCTCCATGATCAAGATTGTCGCTATCGTTGCCCTGATTATCGTTGGCGGCGGCATGGTCGCTGTCGGCTTCACCTCACCCAGTGGTGCTCAGGCCTCTTTTGCAAACCTCTGGAATGACGGCGGCATGTTCCCGAACCACTTCATCGGCTTCCTTGGCGCATTCCAGATTGCCGTCTTTGCGTTCATGGGCTCCGAGCTGGTTGGTACCACTGCCGCAGAAACCCAGGACCCCGAAAAGACCCTGCCCAAGGCAATCAACGCCGTACCGGTACGTATTATGGTCTTCTACGTGGGTGCACTCGTCACTATCCTGATGGTTACCCCCTGGCGCCTCATCAGCCCCGATAAGAGCCCCTTCGTGGCCATGTTCACTCTGGCGGGCTTGGGTATCGCCGCACACATTATTAACTTTGTGGTGATTACCAGCGCAACCTCCTCAGCGAACTCCGGTATCTTCTCGACCTCGCGTATGGCATTCGGTCTGGCACGCGAGCGCAGCGCCCCCAAGTTTCTGGGCAAGATCTCTAAGAACGGTGTGCCGCGTAACGCGCTGTTCCTCTCCGCCGTGATGCTGTTGTCCTCCATCGTGCTGCTCTACGCGGGTGACTCGATTTCTCGTGCGTTTAACCTGGTTACTACCGTGGCTGCGGTGCTGGTGATTTTTGCCTGGACCATGATTATGGTCAGCTACCTGATGTACCGCAAGAAGTTCCCCTCGCGCCACGAGAAGTCGCACTTCCGCCTGCCCGGTGGCCGTTTCTCCGCGTGGCTGGCGCTGGCGTTCTTTGCCTTCACTATCGGTGTTCTCACCATGGATGAGGAAACCCTCATGGGTCTGCTTGCGATGCCCGTCTGGTTCGCGATTCTGGGCATCGGCTGGTTCTTCAAGCGCCGCGCTGATGCACGCCGCGAAGAGGCAATCTCAACCCGCACCGCACAGATTGCGATTGTGGAGGCGTCCGAAATTTTCTCGGCACGCTAAGCAACCATGCTAAGCCGCGCCGACTATCGGCCCGGCTACCAGCGAATGCGTAAAGCCCGCGCCGCTACTCTTTCAGGGTAGGTGTGCGGGCTTTTGCTATCTCTATCGATGAACCTGAGAGGCGCACGGGAGTGTGTGCTTAGACGGAATCCGTCTCCACCTCTTCAGCCAGCGGGTCCTCATCATCGGTGCGGTAGAAATCCCAGCGTTCACAACCGCAACCGGAACGCATCGCCTCGATGACGGCGGCAGCAGCCTCCAGTGGGTCGAGCGCATGCAGGTTCCACAGCGCATGCACCGGTACCGGGTGCCTCCAGCCGTGCTCCTGCAGGAACTCGGGGTCAAAGGCGGGTAGCGCCTCGGCGGTAGGTTCGAGCTCGCAGAGGAAGCCGGTGGGGGAGCGGAAAACCGTCACCACGGGGGGTGGGTCGGCGTCTTCCAGGCAGGCGCCGTCAAAGAAGTAGTAGGTGCTCAGGCGGCGGTTCCAGGCAAGCTGAGCGAGGCGTTCGCCGAAGACTTTCACCGTCTGCTCCCACTGGGTGCGGTGGTACGCCGCCAGGTCGGTGTGGGCGGTTTGCACCACGCCGATGCCCTGCTCGGTGAGTTCGCGGGCGCTCAGACGCGCGGGCTCTGCGGGAGCGTCCGCGGGGGACTTCTCCGGGATATCCAGCTCTGCTAGTTCTGCTTCGGTCAGCTCAGCGTTACCCAGCTCAGCATTGAGGAGCTCACGCTCCTCCGGGGCACTTGACTCAGCGGCGCTCGCCTCAGCGGCAGCTTCGTTTGCTTCGTTCCTCCTCCACAGGCGCAGCTCGCGGGCAATCTGTACGCGTCCGCGATGCAGGGTCGCCTGCCAGGAGCCGAACTTGGCGCGTACCGCTCCCAGGGGCGGCACCTGCTCAATGAGTGTGGGAATGGTAGACCAGTAGCCGTAGTTTAGTGCCGTCGGTTCGCGGTCGTAGCGGGCACAATAGCTCAAAAAGAGGCTCAGGGTCTTCGGCGCAAAATCCTCGGGTACCGAGGTGGCGTCAATGTACCACTCGTTTTCGAGCGCCTCCGCCGGATAGATGCCGGTACGGAGCATACCCAGGGACCAGTCGCCGTCGCCGAGGTAGTCGTTTACCGTCTGCGCGGGGGCAGGCCACGCCGATTCGCCCTCCATGCTGGAGGCAAGCAGGGTGTATAGGCTACCGCCCTCGGTGCCGATTTCTTTCACGCCGCGCTGCCGGATGTCCTCGAGGGTCTGCGCGTACGCCTCTTCCTCCAGCTGGGAGTAGGGGTGCGCGGCAAGGTACTTGAGCGTTGCGCCAATCTTCGCCAGGATGGTGGCGAAGTCTTCGCTATTGAAGTGGCGCGCCTCCAGCGCGGGTGGCAGGTCATGGATAATATCGCAATCAAGAATTAACGCCGCGTACTCGGGCTCCGGGGGCAGATCGTAGGCTTCCGCGAAAACATACCAGAGGCCGCAGGCGAGCACCGTGTAGCTTGGGGCCTCTGCCGTGACCGGGCCAAACTGCCAGATGCCGGAGTTCAGCGCATAATTCAGGTGCTTCTTGTTGATGCGCGGGTACAGAAAATTGAGGCGGCGGAGAACCTGGGTAGGGGTTAACCCCAGTGCGGCGAGTTCAGCGATGAGTTCCGCGTACTCGTCGTGAAAATCTAAGTAGCCCTCCGGAGCGTTTGATAGCGCGGCTCGTTCGCGCATGGGTCCCTCTTTCATCTGCAGGATGTGGCAGCACCTTGTCGTACCGTGCCGCCGAACCCCTGAACGTATGCACGCAGATAAGGGTGTTTGCGTGATGTGAGGCCGCCACTTATCTGCACGAATGCGAGATATTTTTTTAAAAAATATGCTCTTTTATCTAAATTTATCGCTGAAACTTAGCACTATTCAAATATATGCACCCTTAAAACGGTTTCTTGCGGAAAGATGACAAAGTTGAGCGCACCCACAGGGCAAAATGTGGTAAAGACTCGTAATCTGCACTAGAAGATGCGGTGGAAAAATACGTTTACCCGCACCCGCAAAGACATGCAAAATACGCCCCGCGCTGACTCTACCCTCAGCATCACCGGTCAACCCATGACCCGCGGCGAAATATGCGAAACTGGAGGGATGAGCGAACACCCCCTCCCGAGTAGCATCCGCCCACGCGCTGGCCAAGATACCGACCACGCCGTAGGCCGAACCGCGCACCGCAAAAAACACGAAACCGGCGGCACAGCTGAGCAGCCTGCCGAGCACCTTATGAACGTGCTCGCCGTAGAAACCGGTATTGCGCCGCACCGCATCCGCGCAGCCGTGGCGCTACTCGACGCCGACAACTCCGTACCTTTTATCGCCCGCTACCGCAAAGAAGCAACGGGCGCACTCACCGACACCCAGCTGCGCACCATCCAGTCGCGCCTGGGTCAGCTCCGCGCCCTCGAAGAGCGCCGTAACCGCGTGCTCGAAGCGCTCACCGAACGGGCCGACGAAGGCCTCATCGACCCGCTCACCCTGCTACAGCTGCGTTCCTCGCTCATGAACGCCGCCACCATCGCAGACGTAAACGCCATCTACGCCCCCTACCGTAGCGAGCGCGTGACCCGCGCCCAGATGGCGCGTGCCGCCGGGCTTGATTCCCTCGTCGAAGACCTGCTGGAGGTGCCCCTCGCCGAGGCGCATGCCATTGCCGCCGCCTACATTACCGACGGCACCGAGTCTGAGGACGAGGACGAGGGTATTGAGGCTGCAGAGGCAGACGAAGCCCTGCAGATTCACAGCGCCGAAGAGGCCCTCGACGGTGCCCGCGCGATCCTGATTGACCGCGCCCTCACCGACCCGGTGCTGAGCGAAAAGCTCCTCAAGCGTTTGCGTGAAGGCGGTGTGATCGAGTCCCGCGTAATTGCCAGTCAGGAAAACATTGGTGCGAAGTTCTCCGACTATTTCGCCTTCTCGGACCGTATTCGTTCCATTCCGCCCCACCGCGTGCTGGCGCTGCACCGCGCCAAAGACGCCGGCGTGGTACGTCTCAAGGTGGATGTGGCACCAGCCCCCGTGGCGCTCAGCCGCCTGCGTGGTGCCGCCCGCGCCGAAGCTGAGGCCGCCGCCGAAAATTACGAGAACGTCCGTTCTGCATACGAGCGTGAAGTTGCCGCCGCGCTACGCATCCCCGTGCAGGTGCTCAACACCGTCGATGACGAAGACCGCGTACTCGGCTGGCTCGCCGCCACCGTCCGCACCGCATGGCGCAACCACCTGCGCCCGCGCCTTGCCGAACGCATCCGCCACCAGTTACTCGATACCGCCGCGCAGAACGCCACCGAGGTGTTCGCCTCCAACCTGCGCGATATCCTGCTCGCCGCACCCGCCGGCCACAAAACCACCCTTGGCCTGGACCCGGGCCTGCGCCACGGCGTGAAATACGCTGTTGTCGACGGCACCGGTGAGCCGCTGTGCGTGGGCACTGTCTACCCGCACGCCCCGCGCAACCAGTGGGCAGAAGCCCTGCGCGAGCTTGCCGCCGCCTGCCGCGAGCACGGCGTGGAACTCATCGCCATCGGCAACGGCACCGCAAGCCGCGAAACCGACAAGCTCGCCAGTAAACTAATCCGCACCCTGCGTGAGGAAGGCGCAGAAGCACCCCAGAAGGTGACCGTCTCTGAGGCGGGCGCTTCCGTCTACTCCGCCTCCGCCCTCGCAGCCGCCGAGCTGCCCGATTACGACGTGACCGTACGCGGTGCCGTCTCCATTGCTCGCCGCCTGCAGGACCCGCTCGCCGAGCTCGTCAAAATCGACCCGCAGTCCATCGGCGTGGGCCAGTACCAGCACGACGTGCCGCCCGCCGCCCTGCGCCGCGCCCTCAACGACACCGTCGAAGACTGCGTGAACGCCGTGGGTGTGAACCTCAACAGTGCCTCCGTGCAGCTGCTTGCGCACGTGGCGGGCGTGGGTACCGCAACCGCCGAACGCATTGTCGCCTACCGCACCGAACACGGTCCCTTCGCGAACCGTCAGCAGCTGCTGAATGTGCCGCGACTGGGCGCGAAAACCTTCCGTCAGGCGGCAGGATTCATCCGCATTCGCGGTGGTGAGGAGCCGCTGGACGCCTCCGCGGTGCACCCGGAAGCTTACCCGCTCGCTCGCCGCATTATTGCCGATGCGCAGGCATGCAATGGCGCCCACTGGGTTGCTGACGCCCTGGGTACTTCGGATGGTAGCGGCCCGCTTGCCGGGCTGAATCCCGCCGACTACGTGCAGGACAGTCGCGAACAGGACAGCCACGTGCCGGAGAGCACGGAAGCCACCGCCGGCGTGTACACGGTCGAGGACATCTTCACCGAGCTACGCCGCCCCGGCCTGGACCCGCGCGGTAGCTTCCGCACCGCTCGATTCTCCGAGTCTGTCTCGCGTTTCGAGGACGTGCGCCCCGGCATGGTGCTCGAAGGTACCGTCTCGAATGTGGCGGCATTCGGCGCGTTCGTGGATATTGGTGTGCACCAGGATGGCCTCGTGCATATCTCGCAGATGAGCCGCGGTTACGTGGCGAACCCGCACGATATTGTCCGTAGCGGCGACATCGTGCAGGTGCGCGTGGTGGAGGTTGACCCGGCGCGCCGCCGTATCTCCCTCTCCCTGCTGGTGGAGGACGAGGACTAGCGGCGAAAGATAAGCTGCCGGGCGCTCGCTAAGGATAGCTGTAGAAAAGCTATCCAAGCCGAGAACTCCAATCCGAGAACGAGCGTTCGCTAAAACTTAATCCTGAGAACGCATTAAAGCCCCGACAAGCACTATCTGTGCCTGTCGGGGCTTTAATGACGTGAATTTTAAACTCTAGGCCGGGGCTATATCTTAGAAATCAATGTTCGCCGGGTCAGCGCCAATACGACCCTCGGGGCTGGAAAGCGCATCCACAGCCGCGATGTCCTCGGCAGTCAGCTTCACGTTCACCGACGCCAGGTTCTCCTCAATACGGGAGGGGGTCACGGACTTCGGGATAGCCACGGTGCCCTTAGCCAGGTGCCACGCCAGCACGACCTGCGCGGGGGTTGCGCCGTGACGCTCCGCAATCTCAGCCAGCACGGGGTTCTGCAGCAGGTCGCTACCATTGCCCAGCGGGCTCCACGCCTGAGTTGCGATGCCGTATTCAGCGTGAACGGCGCGCAGCGCCTCCTGCGAGAAGTAGGGGTGCAGCTCAACCTGGTGGATGACCGGAACCACGCCGGTCTCCTCGATAATCTCGCGCAGCTGCTCCTCGGGGAAGTTCGAAACACCAATGGAACGGACCTTACCCTGCTTCTGTAGCTCAATCAGCGCACGCCAGGAATCCAGGTACAGGCCCTGCTGCGGCTTAGCCCAGTGAATCAGGTATAGGTCAACGTAGTCGGTGCCCAGCTTCTCCAAGGAAGCCTCGAACGCCTCGAAAGCGCTCTCGTAACCCTGGTCAGAGTTCCACAGCTTGGTGGTGAGGAAGATATCTTCGCGAGCCACGTCGGAGTTAGCGATAGCGCGGCCCACCCCCGCCTCGTTGCCGTAGATAGCGGCGGTGTCGATATGGCGGTAGCCGGTTTCCAGGGCGGTGCCTACAACCTTCTCGGCGACCTCGTCCTCAACCTGCCACACGCCGTAGCCCAGCTGCGGAATGGTTCGGCCGTCGTTGAACTTTACGTTGGGTACGTTGTAGCTCATGGTGCTCCTTTGGAATCTATGGGGGAGGCGGTGCCTCCGTAAGTAGTCCTACAAGGCTACGCTTCAGAGCCTCCGGTTGAGAAGGGCCGCAGCAGAATCGGGTGTGAATCTAGCCCGAGGCGTAACCAAGTGACGAAAAATGACGGGTGCCAGAGATATCAGCAGGATCGAGGGCTACCGCTCAGGCTGGGGGCGGCTACCGTTCGACACCCGGCGCAAAGAGCTCACGCACATCCTCAGCCGTCACCGCCGCGGAGGCGAACTCGCCCTCACCGACCACCGCATCGAAGAGCGCAGCCTTCGAGTCCTTGAGCTGCATGACCTTCTCCTCAATCGTGCCCTCGGCGACCAGACGGTAGACATGCACCTCCTTGTCCTGGCCGATGCGGTGAATACGGTCCACCGCCTGCTGCTCGGCGGCGGGGTTCCACCACGGATCCATGATGAACACGTGGTCCGCCTCGGTCAGGTTCAGGCCGAAACCGCCAGCCTTAAGCGAAATGAGGAACACTGGCTCCTGACCGCTCGTGAACGCCTCGATGACCTCGGCGCGGTTGCGGGTCGAACCGTCCAGGTACAGGTGACCGATGCCCTCCTCCGCCAGGCGTGCCGAAATGCTCTTCAGATAGCCGGTGAACTGGCTGAACACCAGCACGCGGTGGCCCTTCTCGAGCAGGTTGGGTAGCTGCTGCACCAGGTAGTCGCGCTTGACCGACGACACCCCGGCGTAGGCTTCTGGGTCAATCAGCGCGGCATCAAGCGCCAGACGGCGAAGCAGGGTCAGCGACTGGAAGATCGTGAACCGGTTCTTGTCCATATCCTCCAGCAGACCCAGCACCTTCTGACGTTCACGCTGCAGATGCGTGTCATAGATGCGGCGGTGACCGGGAGCCAGCGGCAGGTTCACGCGCGTATCGTTCTTCGCCGGCAGCTCTGCTGCCACCAGCTCCTTGGTGCGGCGTAGCATGAGCGGGCGGATGCGCCGGCGCAGACGAGCAGCCGTCGCCGCGGCGTGCGCCGGGTCCTCACCGGACTCCGCCGGGCGAGCGTACAGGTCACGGAACGCACGGGCGGAGGGGAACAGGCCGTCCGCCACAATTGCCAGCAGCGCCCACAGCTCCATGAGGTTGTTCTCAATGGGTGTGCCGGTCATCGCAATCTTGGTGCGGGCGGGCATTGCGCGGGCGATGGACCAGGCGCGGGTGCCGGTGTTTTTGACGAATTGCGCCTCGTCCAGCAGGAGCGCACCCCAGCCTTCGGGGGCGGACTGCTCGCCCGTGAATTCATCAACGGTGCGGCCCAGCGTGCGGGCGTAACCGGTGTATGAGTCCTCGTCCATGCGTAGCAGCGTGTAACTGGTCAGTACCAGGTGTGCCCCAGCGATGCGCTCAGCCAGCGGGGTTTTACCGGCGGTGGTTTCGGTAATAGTCACGACCTTTGCCTCGGGCAGGAAGCGTGTCGTCTCCGCCGCCCAATTGGTGATGACGGAGGTCGGCGCAACCACGAGGAAAGGCATAAACGGCTCGATGCTCTCGCCGCGCTTTGCGGCACGTTCGGAGACTGCACGATGCTCCTCAATTGCGTGGGCGAGCAGGGCGAGAGCCTGCACGGTCTTACCCAGACCCATATCGTCGGCGAGAATACCGCCCAGACGCTGCTTGTACAGGAACGACAGCCACTGGAAACCCTCCACCTGGTAGGGGCGTAGGGTCGCCTGTAGACCGGTGGGTACCGGGCGGTGAGCAATAACCCAGCCGGAAGCCTTCTGGGATGCGGGGGAATCCTGAGTTCCCTTGTCAGAGGGTTTTTCAGTGCTCTCTTTGGCATCCTCCAGGCCCTCAACCAGCTCCAGTAGCGAACGTACCTGGGCATCCCACCGCGCGGTCGTATGTACGCTCGCGGTCAGTGACTCCAGTTCAGAGAACAACCCCGCCTGGTGGCGGTTAATGCGTAGCTCACCGCCCGCGTCGTCGAGTTCGCGAGCCTCCGCAATGAGGGTGCGCAGGGTCTTAAACTCGGGTCGACGCAGCGAGAAGTATGTGCCGTTACCGAGCAGGATACGGTCCGCCCCGCGATCTAGCGCCTCAAAAATCTGTGCGAATGGCACGGTCCAATGATTGACCTTTACCGCAATGCCCAGGCCGAACCAGTCGCGAGAATTGCCCTCGCTCACGATGATTTCAATGAGCGCGTCAGTTGCCTCCACGAACTGTGGCGGGGTGCCGTTAAAACGTACCTGAACAGCGGAAACACGGCGAAGCTTCGGCAGAATTGCGCTGAGTAACTCGCGGGTTTCCCACCCTTCGATGCGGCGCTCCTCCAGCCCGGAAAGTGCTGGGTGGGCGGCAAGAATGGCGCGCACCGAACGCAGTACGCGCGCCTCAAAACGCTCATCGCGAACCTCGCCACCCTCTTCACCGGGGTAACCGAAAACGGGCAGGGACTGCACATCGGAACCGGCCGCAGGATTCTGCGCGCTTGCCTCCTCGGTGCTGTCCTCAACGAAGGGGTTCAACGGGTATTCCCAATGCCAGCTCAGCTGTGCGTCGTGGCGTACCTGCTTGTCAAAGCTGATGTCAAGCACCAGATGCGGCGGCTTCACGCGCGGCAGCCCCAGCGCTGGATCGGGGGTTAGCGAGGGAATAGAACGGCTGAGCGCGGGCAGGTATTCCTTCTGGAACGTGGCGCGTTCCGCGGCGGGAATATGCACGGTTCCGGCGCTAATGAGCGATTCGGAGGCGGCATCGAGTGGCTCGACCAAGGGGATAAGCGCCAGCTCCATACCCTCGGGCAGTTCCGGTACGGCGGGGGAGGAACGCACCCGTTCACCCTGTGCCGGGTTAATCTGTGCGTGGTGATTCTGCGCCGGGTTGATGGTCGGGGCAGAGAGCTCAGCAGATACCTCCCGCGCGTCCTTTTGCACGAAAGATTCGCGGCCCACTTCATCCAGCGCGCCGGGGCGGGTGGTTTTCCAGTGCACCGCCTTTGCCGCCTGCTCGTACTCCTGCTGAGCGAGCCCGCCCAGGGCAAAGAAACCGGTACGTGGGGTGCCGATGGGGTGGCAGTGTGCGGCGGGTAGCCAGAGCTGGCGCAGCAATTCGCCTTCGCGTCCTTCCCAGCTGAGCGCCGCTTGAAGTTGCAGGCCGGCGCCTTCTGCGTGCTTCTCAGCGCTGGCGTGCAGGCGCACCTGTGCCGGGCTCAGTACGGCGTAGTTCACTTCGCGACCTTTGATCAGCAGGGGTAGACCAATATCCTCCGCGCGGGCGAGTACGTCCCAGAGCAGAGTGGATGCAGATGCGCTCATCGAGATCCAGTCGCGGTGTGAGGAATACATGTTCTGCCAGGGGCGGGCAATCGAGTAGAGCTCAGCGAAGAATCGTTCGTGTTCGGGGTAGATTTCGTGCCGTCCGACGGGTCCGCCCACGCTGGAGGCGAAGGTTTCCCAGCTGAGTCCGCCCTTGATCCAGCGCCCGGTCTTGGACGCCATGAGCGGGCGGGCGAGCAGGTTAATGCTGGGGGTTGCGCCGGGCATATTGCGGCCGCGCGCGTAGGATCCGGAGACGCTCAGCGAGAAATCCAGGGCGCCGCTCACGCGCATGGAGTCAATGCCCGCAAGGTCCTGACGTGCGGAAAGAACGGAGGAAAGGTCACGGCGCCAGGCAGAAATCTTGGAGATGGAACTATTGAGCACGGTAGGGGAAGATCCCAGTTCGTTGAGCGCAAAGCTTCCCTGAGGGTTTTCGGGCTCGGTAGTTTCCACCTCAGGTGCGGGTAGCTTCGCCGCGGTGGTGAGTGCACCGGAGGCGCGCAGTGCCGCGAGCGGATCGGCGGACTTCTTTGCCTCTACCACGTCCTTAGCGTTGGTCGCGGGCACGCCGACTGGTCCGGGGTGTTCGCTGAGTGCCTTTTTCGCTACGGAGGCGCGGTCGAGCGCGGTGAGCATGAGTGCTACGGCGTGCTTGCAATCGGTGAGCACGGGGCAGGTGCAACGGGCGGTGAAGGTTGCGGACCCGCTGACGGCGGGGAAGAAGTGAACGGTCACTTCGTAGGGGATGATGGTACTTCCGTTGACGAGCCCGGTGAGGGTGTGCTCATCTTCGTCGTAGCTGTAGCGGATGACTTCTCGGTTGCGCTGGTAGGTGACACCGCGCTGGTAGGTGCGGTGCCCAGCCTGGCGAATGATTTGCGGTACGGTGACGGGAATTTCGGGGAAGGGGTTGTTGGCGCTCACCAGCTCATTATCGCGTATCGTGTGGGTTTGTGCCTTGTCGCCCGTCATTTGATAGCGGCTGCTGGGCTGGTGGCTGGGGCGACTATTGAGCGGTGGTATGGGGCGTATTTCGTATTTTTGGTGGGGAGTTTTTAATGCATAAAAACACCGGTATTCGCATAAGACATTCCGCGTAGTATCAAAATTTTCTCCATTTAAAACGTTCTCACAAGCCAAAATGCTAATACTCTAAATCTCTTTCAAAAAACGCTTTACTTAACTTGAGAAGATGCTGTAAGCTAAACCCAGCTTCAAGAGTTTCGACTGATAAGCTCCGACTATGGTCGAACGCCAACCCCATGTTCACGGGTGGCTCGGATGACGAAGCGGTTTGTATTCACCACCGGAATAACCGGAGGTAATTGGTACAGACAAGAGCAACGCGAAAGGATCGCGCCACTCACGGCGCAGGTTGTCATATGTACAACGGCTCTGCAACCGAAGCAGCAATCTCTCTGAACCCCTCCCGCTCCTACCAGGAAAGCCTGCGTGCCGCAGCTGTCCCCGCGCGAGGCGGATACACCGCAGTCAGCATTGACGATTACTCCCGCATTTCTTCTAAGCGCGACGAGTTCCTGAACTTCCTTCTTCTGCCGAACCCCGAGGGTATCCCCGCTATTGAGTACGCCGGTCTGCGTGTAGCGTAGCATTAGGAGTATGAATTTCTCCGGTATGCTCCTGGACTCCGACGTTTTGGCAGAGATCCGTAAGGCGGATCCTGACCCCGCCGTGGTCGCTTTTCTACGCCGCCGCTCGTTCCGACATATGTACATTTCTGTGCTGAGTATTGGCGAGCTGAAAGGTCTGTACCCCTACCCGGAAACTGATCGTTGGATTACCGAACTTCTTGAGCGATTTGGCGACCACGTTATTAATGTGGATGCGCGTGTGAGCCTCGAGTGGGCTGGTCGTCAGGCGTCGCTCGGCGTGCATGCCGTGGGTCGTGATGATGCCGGTCCGTTGCCTACCGCCGCCCTGGAGGGTCTGATGGCGGCGAGCGCGAGTGCTTATGATTTGGAGCTGATTTCTTCTAAAGCTCAGGTGTACCGCGCCTGGGGTGTTCAGGCTTCCAACCCGTGGACTGAGGAGTAAAACTTTGCCGGATACGCGTCCTTGCGTGCATCCCTGTGCGAATAGTTGTGAGAACCCGCTTTTGAGTGTTATTTCGAAGGCGGGTTTCGTTGTTAATTCGTGGCATGATTGAAGGACGATGAAAAGCACCTCACCTATCTCGCGTTATTCCATGCCCATGCCTCTGTGGCTTCAGGGTGTTGTTGAGCTAATTGTTACTGCCCTGTGCTCTGCTGTTGCAGTGTTTGCGGCGATGTCTGCCGTGTGGGCGACCAAGGGTTTTGGCGACATGGAGTTCTCCTCCGTGGCCGCCATGTCGGCGCACCTGTGGCTTCTGATTCACGGTGTTCCTTTAGACCTTACGGCAGCTTTTGGTGCTTCTACCGGCACGATGACGCTGGTGCCTCTGGGTTTGAGTATTCTGCCTCTGATGCTCTGTTATCGTTCGGGTCGTCGCCTGGCGCGCGCCTCGTATGAGGGCGAGTTTTTGATTCCGGTGCTGTCTGGTTCGGTCACCTATGCGCTGATTAGTTCGGTGATGTACGGTTGGGCGAGCCCGCATCCGCAGCCTCTTCATGCGTTGAATGCTGCCCTGGTGCCTTTGGGTATTGTGGTGGCTGGTCTGATGTGGGGCGGCTACCGTGAGGCGCGTTCGCTCTCGCGCATGGTGGGGGTTGATACCGCGGAGCAGATTTCGCAGATGAGTCAGTATTCGCGTTGGGCGGGTTCGTACGCCTGGGCTGTGGTGCGTGCTGCGGTGGTTGCTTTTGTTGCGCTGATTGGTCTGGGTGCGGTGCTTTTGGGCATCGGTATTTTGGCGGGCTGGTCGCAGATTATTGCCACCTACCAGGAGCTGCACGCGGGTGCTGTGGGTGATACTGCGGTGACTCTGCTGCAGCTGGGTTTCTTGCCAAACCTGGTGATTTATGCGATGGCATGGTCGACCGGTGCCGGTTTCTCTTTTGGTGCGGGCACCTCGGTTGGTTTGACCAGTAGTGATGCTGGTACTTTGCCGATCCTTCCGATTTTGGGTGCTGTGCCCGAGTCGATGGGTGCGTTCGGTCTGGTGGGTCTGCTGGTGCCGCTGGGTGCCGGTACGATTGCTGGCTGGTGGTTCTTGCGTGAGGGTGAGGATCACCTGGATGAGTGGGTTGCTCTGAAGGTTCCGTTCCGCCCGCTGTCTGCGCTGATTTCTGCCGTGGTGCTGGGCGTGATGACCGGTATTCTGACCTCGTTTGGTGCCCTATGGTTGGGCTGGATTTCGTACGGTTCTCTGGGTATTGGCCGTTTTACGGAGGTTGGTGCTGAGCCGCTGACCTTTGCGGTGCATACCGCGTTGACTGTGGGTGCAGGCGTGACTTTCGGTATGTTGCTGAGCCGCGCCCTGGTGCCGGATAGCAGTCGTGAGCTGCCTCGTTTTGCGGATGAGAGCCCGAACCTGGGTGAGCGTCTGATGAGTTTTACTGCCTCGACCCGTGAGCATTTTGCACGGGGTCGTGAGCGTTTTGCGCAGCGTCGTGAGCAGCGTGCCCAGGAGCGCGCGGAGCGTGCGCAGCGTGAGGCTGAGGAAGCCGCCGAACGTGAAGCTGCAGAGCGTGAAGCTGAGGAGGTGGCACGCGTGCAGACTTCTGAGAACGTTGTTGAGGCCGAGCTGTCTATGGTATCTGAGCAGTCTGTTGTATCTGAGGTGGCGACCGGTCATGTTCCGGTGCATCCGCAGGAGCCTGTGGTTGCCGTCCCGGTGGAGGCAACTGAGCAGCTAGCGCAGCGTGCGGCGGCGGACGCTTTCGCTGAGATTATTGCAGAGCGCGAAGAGGCGGCTGAAGAGCCTGTAGAAGCAGAATCCACTGCGAACGCTGCACAGGATTCTGTCTCCGAAGAAGCTACTACTGAAGAGAGCTCCGCTGAGGAGTACGAGCCTATTGAGGCCGTTCAGCAGGTCGGTGACCTGGACTCTGCGCATGCTGAGGATTACGAGAGTATCGAAGCATCTGTTGAGCCTGCCTCTAGCGAGCACGCTACTTATGAACACACTGCCTATGATTCCGCTCTGTACGCTCATGACCCCTCCGATGAGGAGACCCGCGAGCTGATTCAGGAGCCCGTCTACGAGGCTACTGAACCTGTAGTAGTTGAGCGTGAGGGCGCTGTCGAAGAGCCCGCAGAGCAGGCGCCGCGTTCGAAGGGCCGCGCGAGCCGCATCATGGCGTACTTCGGCTTTGGTCTTGAGCAGCCCGCCGCAGCGCAGGATTCTGCTCGGGATCGTGCCAGCGACCACCGTGCGTATGAGCGTGAGCAGAAGCGCGAGGCGAAGAAGGCAGCTAAGGCGGCACGCAAGAAGCAGAAGAATGATTCAGAGCGCGACTTTGTGGATCGCGAGCTGGATGTTCTCTCTGCTGATCAGGCGATGAAGCGCATCTTTGGGGTCCGTAGCCAGACCGGCGTGCTTCCGCTGGTGACCGATGAGGCGTCTACCGTGGAGCTGTCCCCGCTGGATGTCAGCTCCTCGAAGTCCCAGGGCTCTAGCGGCCATGGTTCTAACGCGCGCGAGAAGAACTAGCGCACTGCATTCTTAGCGCGCGGAATAAGGACTGGACGCGCCGGTGAGCTTGTCCATCGTGCCCTGGAACTTCTCATCGCAGGTGTACCTGTCGGTTTGGGTTAGTGCGGAGGCTCGGCACTCACGGTATTCCTGCGCGCCGGGTATGAAGGTGAGGCCCATGCCGCCGAGCAGAGTCATGGCGCCGTAGATGATACTGACGCCCGCGGCAATGTAGAAGAACCAGGGGCCGCGGTAGACTGCGGTGCGCACGATCGCAATAATGCTCAAGGTGATGCCGGCGAGCGCGAAGAGGAAGAGCGCCAAGAAAAGCGGCATCGTGGAGAGCACGAAGGAAGACGCCGCAAAAATCACCAGCGCGGCAACAATGAGCATGAACGCGGTGCGAATATTTGCTCTCTGCTGTTCACCCGGGTCGATGGGCTTGCGCGGCTTCTTGCCCTGAGGTCCCCGAGGCTGCGGCATCATGTTCTGCGGTGCCTGCTGAGGCGCTCGCGGCGGAACATGTTGGTTCTGGGGTGCACCGTTGTTCGGGGTGGGCTGCTGCGGGGTGTCGTTCGGAGTGTTCTGCGGGGGAGTAGACATACCTATAAGGGTACCGCCCTGTCTGCCCGTGACCTATTGAGTTAGCGACCTGTTGAGTTTGCGCCCGGTGAACCCCTGTGAGGATTTGTCCCGCCGGGGTTTCTTTATGCTCGCCTTTGGGCTTTGGGGGTGTTGTGAACCTCTTACTCCCTTTGGATAAGAGTGTGAGACGGGTTATACTAGTGGGGTGCGAATTGTGGTTATGGTATCCGGATCCGGAACGAATCTTCAGTCCATCCTCGACGCTGTAGCAGCGGGCGAGCTTCCCCTCGACATTGCGGCAGTGGGTGCCGACAAGCCCTGTCTGGGCATTGAACGTGCCCAGGCGGCGGGTGTACCCACCTTCCTGGTGCAACCCGGCAACTACGCCGACCGCCCCTCCTGGAACCGCGCGCTGGAAGAAAAGATCGCTTCCTACACCCCCGATTACATTGTGTTCGCTGGCTTCATGCGCATTGTTGACGCGCAGCTGGTCGAGCGTTTTAGCAACCGCATTATTAACACCCACCCCGCTCTGCTACCCTCCTTCCCGGGTGCGCACGGCGTGCGTGATGCCTTGGCGCACGGTGTGAAGATTACCGGCCTGACCGTCCACTTTGTGGATGCGGGCGTTGACACCGGCCCCATCCTCGCCCAGGCGGCAGTGCCCGTTCTGGATGACGACACCGAAGAGACCCTGCACGAACGCATTAAGGTGCAGGAGCGCCGCCTGCTTGTGCAGACCATCGCATCCCTGGCTGAATCCCATAGCGCTGCATCCGACAGCTAAATCCGCCTACTCAATAATCCGCGGCGGAATGAGCCGAGCTCAAACCCCGCTGCCCACATACGTTCCGTTGTGGCACCCGAGTACCCATGAGGGGAAGGTACACAACGGCGGGGAATACCCCCACACATATCCTGTCTATCCTGGCAGGCTACGTCCATCCACCAGCTGTGCCGCCGAGATTCGGCGTGCACGTCTAAAGCATCGGAGTATTTGTGTCTCTCATTGAGCTCAATCGCGTGCCCCTGCGCCGCGCCCTCATTTCCGTCTACGACAAGACCGGTCTGGAGGAGTTCGCCCGCGGCCTGCACGAGGCTGGCGTCGCGCTGGTCTCCACCGGCTCCACGGCATCCACTATCGCGGCAGCAGGCGTACCCGTCACCGAGGTCACCGAAGTCACCGGTTTCCCCGAGTGCCTCGAAGGCCGCGTGAAGACCCTGCACCCGCGCATCCACGCCGGTATTCTGGCTGACCGCCGCAAGCAGGAGCACATTGACACCCTCGACGAGCTGGATGTTGAGGCATTCGACCTGGTGGTCGTGAACCTGTACCCCTTCGTTGAGACAGTTGCTTCAGGTGCCGGTCAGGACGCCATCATTGAGAAGATCGATATTGGTGGCCCTTCGATGGTTCGCGCTGCGGCGAAGAACCACGACGCTGTGGCCATTGTGGTGGACCCCGCCGACTACGCGCGCACCGTTGAGGCTGCTAAGAACGGTGGCTTCTGCCTGGATGAGCGCCGCCGCCTTGCTGCTGGCGCATTCGCCCACACCGCCGCATACGATACCGCTGTGGCTACCTGGACTGCATCCCAGTTCCTGCAGGATGAGGACGCTAACTTCTGGCCCCCGTACGCCGGCCTGGGCTTCGAGCGCAGCGAGACCCTGCGTTACGGCGAGAACCCGCACCAGCGTGCTGCCCTGTACTCTGACCCCGCTGCTGCCCCCGGCATTGCTCAGGCAGAGCAGCTGCACGGTAAGGCGATGAGCTACAACAACTACGTTGATGCTGACGCTGCTCTGCGTGCCGCTTACGACTTCGACGAGCCCGCTGTTGCCGTTATCAAACACAACAACCCCTGCGGTATTGCCGTGGCAACCCCCGGTGCGGCTGACCTGATTGCGGACGCTCACGCGAAGGCGCATGCTTGCGACCCGCTGTCCGCATACGGCGGCGTGATTGCTGCTAACCGCCCGGTGACTGCCGCTATGGCTCAGACCGTCAAGGGCATCTTCACCGAGGTGATTGTGGCTCCCGGTTTTGAGCCCGAGGCGCTGGAGATTCTGCGCGAGAAGAAGAACCTGCGCCTGCTGGTTCTGCCCGAGGACTTTGCCCGCGAGACCATCGAGTACCGCCCCATTTCCGGTGGCGCACTCTTCCAGGAAGCTGACCGCCTGCAGGCTGAGGGCGACGACCCGAAGAACTGGACCCTGGTTGCCGGTGAGGCAGCTGATGAGGCAACCCTGCGCGACCTCGAGTTCGCGTGGCGTGCACTGCGTTCGCCCAAGTCCAACGCTATTCTGCTTGCCGATAACGGTGCCGCTGTGGGCATCGGCATGGGCCAGGTGAACCGCGTGGATTCCTGCAAGCTCTCGGTGGAGCGTGCGAACACTCTCGGCGGCGAAGGTAACGAGCGTGCCCGCGGTGCGGTTGCCGCATCCGATGCGTTCTTCCCCTTCGCTGACGGCCTGCAGGTGCTGCTGGACGCTGGCGTGCGTGCCGTTGTGCACCCGGGCGGTTCGATCCGCGACGAGGAAGTTATCGAAGCGGCTAAGGATGCTGGCGTGACCATGTACCTGACCGGTACCCGCCACTTCTTCCACTAAAAATGTGTAGCGGGCTCAGCCTTCGCTGAGCTACCCGCTGTGAGCGGGGTATTCTGGGGTGAACCTTCGGGGAGCCTGGGATGCCCCGCTTTTTCATGCTCTCCACCTGGGATATTCGTGTTGGGGCATCCGCGATGGTGCATCCGTATTGTGTGCAACCGTATTTATAGAATTTTTGCTCTATTTTGCGTGGGATTTGCGCATAAGAGTGCGTCAATGGTGACCATGATGCGTACGGATTGGCCAAAAGTTCGCTAGGATTAGGGTGTGCCTAAAGTCAGCGAAGAATACAAAAAGAACAGGCGTTCTCAGATTGTAGAGACCGCCCGCGAATGCTTCATCAAGCACGGTTATCAGAAGGCTTCGATGAGCGACATTATTGCGGCCACCGGCCTGTCTGCTGGAGCGATTTATAACCACTTCTCCTCCAAGGATGAGATTATCCTGGCGGCAGCCCGCATGGACATGGCGCCTTTCGACCGCATCCGCGCCGAACAGCCCTGGGACTACGTGTTCGGGTGCCTGAAGGTGCTGGACACCCCCAAGATTCGCCGTCACCTGCTCGTCACCTGGGGCGAGGCTGTGGCAATGCCGCAGCTGGCGACCGTGGTGTCTGAACAGCTGAGCTATCTGCGCGATCAGTCCCTCGAACGCTACCGCGCCTGGGGTGCCGCTGAGCTGGACTTCGCCGAAGAGGAACTTGAAGAGTGGCTGACCGTTATCGGTGCCGCGGTGCTGTCCGTGCTGACCGGTTACGTGGTGCAGACCCAGCTGGTGGCTGGCGGTAAGAAGGAGAGCGCTCGTGAGGCGTACCTGGAGTATGCTTCTGCTATCCTGCGTCAGGCGTAGGGTGTGTAGGCCCTCTTAGCTGTCGCCGATAAGCCTAAAGGGCGGTTTATATGCCCTGCTGTGGCGGCGTAAAAACTTCATCGTGATGCTTTGTAAAGCCCGTTTTCCTTCTCGAAGGAAAGCGGGCTTTACGGTATTATGAGGTGTAGCTCATATTTTTTCATTCAGGGTTTTCAACTGGAGGCGCCCGACGCCTCCTGAAGACCGCCCGGCGTACGCCGCGGCAGCCTCAATGATGAGCGACCAAAGATAACGCAAAAACACTCCCAGGAGCGTAATGTCCGAGCAGAAGATCCTCGAGATGCCCCTCGCCGACCTCGACCACGAGGTTGCAGAAGCCATTGAGCTGGAGCGCAAGCGCCAGCAGAACACCCTCGAGATGATTGCATCCGAGAACTTCGTCCCCCGTGCCGTCCTCGAAAGCCAGGGCTCGGTACTGACCAACAAGTACGCTGAGGGTTACCCAGGCCGCCGCTACTACGGTGGTTGTGAATACGTCGATATTGTTGAGTCTCTCGCTATTTCCCGCGTGAAGGAACTCTTCGGCGCCGAGCACGCCAACGTTCAGCCCCATTCCGGTGCGCAGGCGAACAACGCCGTCATGCACGCACTGCTGACTCCCGGCGACACCATCATGGGTCTGTCCCTGGCACACGGTGGCCACCTGACCCACGGAATGAAGCTGAACGTCTCCGGCAAGCTGTACAACGTTGTGGCGTACGGTGTGGATGAGTCCGGCCGCGTTGACATGGAGCAGGTGCGTGAACTGGCTCTGGCTGAGCGCCCCAAGGTCATTATTGCCGGCTGGTCCGCATACCCCCGTCAGCTGGACTTCGCTGCGTTCCGCGCGATTGCTGACGAAATCGGCGCGTACCTGTGGGTGGACATGGCTCACTTTGCCGGCCTGGTGGCTGCGGGGCTGCACCCGAACCCCGTCCCGCACGCACACGTGGTCTCCTCCACCGTGCACAAGACCCTGGGCGGTCCCCGCTCCGGCTTCATCCTCTGCACCGAGGAGCTGAAGAAGAAGATTGACTCCGCAGTGTTCCCCGGTCAGCAGGGCGGCCCGCTCATGCACGTGATCGCTGCGAAGGCTACCGCGTTCAAGGTTGCCGCATCTGACGCGTTCAAGGACCGTCAGAAGCGTACCGTTGAGGGCGCACAGATCCTGGCGAACCGCCTGCTACAGCAGGACATGAAGGACGCAGGCGTTGCGATCGCCTCCGGCGGTACCGACGTTCACCTGGTGCTCGTTGACCTGCGCGACCATGCCCTCAATGGCAAGGAAGCAGAAGATCTGCTGCATGATGCCGGTATTACCGTTAACCGTAACGCTGTGCCGAACGACCCGCGCCCGCCGATGGTGACCTCCGGTCTGCGTATCGGTACCCCCGCGCTGGCAACCCGCGGCTTTGATGCTGAGGGCTTCACCGAGGTAGCTGACATTATCGCTTCGGTGCTGTTGCCGAACCCGGATATTGCCGCTCTGCGTGCCCGTGTTGATGCACTCTGCGCTAAGTACCCCCTCTACCAGGGCAGCGAGAACTGGTAGACCCATGAATGACCCCGTTCGCTTAATATTCCCAATGGATGCTGAGCGGACGGGGTTATTTCGCCCTCTTACTTTTGCCGCTCTACCTGCTACATCCATTGAAGGATGTAGCAGGGGAGCGGTACCTGCTAGGTACACACCCTAGAACCCAACACATAGATCGTCCGTTTCGGCGAACCCGCCACAACCTATGGAAGGAAAACAATGCCTCAGATTCTAGACGGTAACACAACCGCCGCAGCCATTAAGGCGGAGCTGAAGGAGCGCGTCGAGGCGCTCAAGGCTAAGGGTATTACTCCCGGCCTGGGTACCGTCCTGGTCGGTGACGACCCGGCATCTCGCTCGTACGTGGGCGCTAAGCACCGCGACTGTGCAGAGATCGGTATTAACTCCATCCGCCTGGACCTGCCCGGTGACATCACCCAGGAGGAGCTCGACGCAGAGATCGATAAGCTCAATAATGACCCGGCGTGCACCAGCTACATTGTGCAGCTGCCCTTGCCCAAGCACCTGGACACGAACCGCGTGCTGGAGCGTATCGCCCCTGAGAAGGACGCTGACGGCCTGCACCCGACCAACCTCGGCAAGCTTGTGCTGAACGTTTCTGAGCCGCTCGATTCCCCGCTACCCTGCACCCCCAACGGTGTCATTGAGCTGGTCAAGCGCCACGGTATCGACTGGAACGGTAAGAATGTTGTGGTGCTCGGCCGCGGCATTACCGTGGGCCGCCCGCTGGGTCTGCTACTGACCCGCCGCGAGGTGAATGCGACCGCAACCCTGGCGCATACCGGTACCGAGAACCTGGACGAGGTACTGCGCGAGGCTGACGTCATTGTCGCTGCTGTGGGTGTTCCGCACGTGCTGAAGGCTCACCAGGTCAAGGACGGCGCAATCCTGCTGGACGTTGGTGTTTCCCGCGCTGAGGACCCGGAGACCGGCAAAAAGAAGCTCTTCGGCGACGTCTCCCCGGAGGCTGCGCAGAAGGCATCCTGGGTTTCTCCGAACCCCGGCGGTGTGGGTCCGATGACCCGCGCGGAGCTGCTGGTGAACGTGGTTGAGACTGCGGAGCGTCAGGCGGCATAAGGCTCGCAGTATTTCAGAGCTGATATCTCAAAAGGGCGGTGCCCCGGTAGAACAATCTACTGGGGCACCGCCCTTCACACTATCATCACAAGAGAAAAAGGCAGATGCTAGAGAATCATCTCGTAGAAGTAGGCATCGGCAAGATACAGGGTCTCTGAGTACTCGACTGGGCTACCTTCTTCGGCGTAGCCGGTCGTGCAGACCTTGAACGCCGCCTCGCCCACGGGAACCTGGTGGTTGAACGCCTCGGCGTCGGCGTCGGTGAAGAGTGCTGCACTGATGCGTACGCGGGCGTGCTTAATGGCGTTGGGGATGCCAGCAAGCTGGTCGAAGGAGCTTGAAGCGCCGGACATTTCCGCCATCATAGTGTCCAGGGTGCTGCTTGCAGCAGCCTTCACAAAGTAGGAACGCTCAAAGCCAATAACTTCGCGGTCGGCAAGACGCAGACGGCACACGAACAGCACCTGCTCGCCCACCGGCACGGACAGATGGGTGGAGATTTCTTCGGTGGCGTCCATCCAGCGGGTCGCAATCATGCGGGTGGAGCCCCCAAAACCGCGGCGGCGCATATCATCAACGAAGGTGCCCACGCGCGGAATGTAGGTGGCGTCGGTGCGCTCGGCAACATAGGTGCCGGAGCCCTGCAGGTTGTAGAGCAGGCCGCGTTCAATCAGAACCTTTAGAGCGCTACGAACCGTCTGGCGGCTCACCCCAAAGTTCTGCTGAATCATGCGCTCGGTGGGCAGCTTATCGCCGGGCTTGCCGGGAATAATATAGCGCTGCTCAATGTAGTGGATAACCTGCTCGTACTTAGGGCCGGGAATCGGGGGTAGCTCGTAGCGGCTCTCAGCGTTGTGAGCAGTACTTTCGGATGAGGTGGTGCCCGCAGAATGTGAGGGGGCACCGTGGTCGGTGGTCTGTGAAGAGTGTGAATTCATCACCCAATAGTTTACTGTTCAGCCAGATAAAAAACGCGTACAAGTGAAAAATTCTCTTCCCTCAAACTGGCATAATTAAGACTATGCATTTTTCTAACACCCCTGCACCACGCCCGAGCGGTCTGCTTCGCGTGGCAAGCGTGAATGTGAACGGTATCCGAGCCGCCTATAAGAAGGACATGGCGGCGTGGTTGGCGAGCCGTGACATCGATATCCTCTGTCTGCAGGAGGTGCGCGCCCCCGACGCTATCGTGCGTGAGCTGCTGGACGAATCCCAGTGGCATATTCTGCACGCGGAGGCTGCTGCGAAGGGCCGTGCCGGCGTGCTGGTGGCGACCCGCCGCACCCCGAACTCAGCCGGTGAAGTCCTAGAGAACCAGCCGGTAGCAACCCGCTCGAATATTGGCGAAGAGTACTTTGATGATTCGGGCCGCTGGGTTGAGGCAGACTATGTTCTACCCAACGGTAAGACCCTGACGGTGGTCAGCGCCTACGTTCACTCCGGTGAGGTCGGCACCCAGAAGCAGGACGATAAGTACCGCTTCCTGGAGCGCATGCTGGTGCGCATGCCTGAGCTGGCAAAGCACTCGGACCACGTGCTCATCGTGGGCGATTTGAATGTGGGCCACACTGAGCTGGACATTAAGAACTGGAAGGCTAACCAGAAGCGTGCCGGCTTCCTGCCGGAGGAACGCGCTTACTTTGACCGTTTCTTCGGTGATATCGGCTACCGCGATGTGGCTCGTGAGCTGGCGGGTCAGGTGCCCGGTCCCTACACCTGGTGGTCTTACCGCGGTAAGGCGTTCGATAATGACGCAGGCTGGCGTATTGACTACCATATGGCGACCCCGGCGCTTGCCGAAAGCGCCGTGGAAGCGGTCGTGGATCGCGCGGCAAGCTACGATGAGCGTTTCAGCGACCACGCGCCGCTGGTGGTTGACTACCGTATCGGTGAGTAAGACGTGTACCCACGTACAGATAAGTTTTTGAAGATGTGCTGCACCGTCCGTAGCACCGCACAGGAAGAACTGCACAGGAAATAACTATGGCAGACGAAAAGAAGCCGGATAAATCCCTCATCCCTAATGCCTCTCAGCAGAAGGCGCGTATCTACTCGGGTGCGCAGCCGTCGGCTGATTCGATGCACCTGGGTAACTACATTGGTGCTGTGAACAACTGGGTGGCGTTGCAGGACGACCCGAATAACGAATGTCTGTTCTTCATCCCGGATATGCACGCCATCACCGTTCCTCAGAACCCCGAGGAGCTACGTGAGCGTACCCGCCTGACCGCGGCGCAGTATATCGCCTCTGGCATTGACCCGACCCGCACCCCGCTGTTCGTACAGTCGCACGTGCCCGAGCACGCCCAGTTGGCATGGGTTCTGAACTGCTTCACCGGCTTTGGTGAGGCGTCCCGAATGACCCAGTTCAAGGACAAGTCCCAGAAGCAGGGTGCTGAGAATGCCTCCGTGGGTCTGTTCACCTACCCGATTCTGATGGCTGCCGACATTCTGCTCTACCAGGTGGACGGCGTGCCCGTGGGCGAGGACCAGCGTCAGCACCTGGAGCTGACCCGTAACCTGGCTCAGCGCTTTAACTCCCGTTTCGGTGAGACCTTCGTGGTGCCCGAGCCGGTGATTCTGAAGGAAACCGCTAAGATTTATGACCTGCAGGACCCGACCTCGAAGATGTCCAAGTCTGCAGCCACGGACAAGGGCCTAATCAAGCTTCTGGACACTCCCAAGGCAACCCAGAAGAAGATTAAGTCCGCCGTGACCGATGACGGCTCCGTCATCGCCTACGACCGCGAGGCTAAGCCCGGCGTCTCCAACCTGCTCTCCATCTACTCGGCAATGACCGGCGAGAGAATCGACGAAATCGTGGCACGCTACGAAGGCAAGATGTACGGCCACCTGAAGGTTGACCTTGCCGATATCGTGGTGGAGCGCCTCACCCCGGTGCGTGAGCGTACCCTCGAGCTGATGGACGACCCCGCCGAGCTGGATCGCCTGCTGGCTGTGGGCGCATCCGCTGCCCGTGAGATCGCTACGGTCACCATTGAGAACGTGTACAAGAAGGTTGGCTTCTTGCCTGCCGCCGCAATCTAGCGCGCTGTTCAGCCAGTTTGGCTGAGGCGCTGCATGACCTGCACGATTGAGATGACAGCACAAGAGAACTCTTCGAGCCCCACGACGGCTCCTGTATCCCCGACCCTGAAACCTGGCCGCCGCTACCTGAGCGTTATTGCGCACGTGAGCGGTGAGAATGTTCAGCGCCTGGAAGAGTGGAAGCGCGCGGTAGCCGGTGGTGCGGTGGCGCCTATCAGCACCCACGTGACCGTGTACCTGACGGAGCTGAACGAGTCTCTACTGGTTGCGGTGCAGTCCCCGCAGTTCCGCGAGGCGCTGGACATGCCGCGTTTTGAGGCACGCTGGGGTTCGGTACACTCCTTCCGGCCGGTAACCGAGGTGGAGTACCTGAACCTGGAGGCGGGTAAGGCCGAGTTCGAGCAGATTCACCAGAAGCTGGTTGAGCTATTCGGTACCGGTGCGGCGTCATTCCCCTATGTGCCGCACGTGACCTTAGGCCACGGGCTCACGCAGGAGCAGGTGGCGAACGCCCTTGAGGTGTTTGACGCTCTGCCCGCTGAGCAGCGTACTTTCACTGTGGATCACCTGCACTGCTACTCCTACGACGGGCAGGACTGGGAAGAGATGAGGGTCCTGCCGCTGCGTTAGTAGCTGGCGTATAAACCTGATATACATTAAGAGAGATGCGACCGATAACTTATCGGTCGCATCTCTCTTAATATTTTCGCTAGGTTTATCTCAGCGTGAGAGCCCTAGTGGGAGTGGCCCTCGTGAGCCTCGCCGGACTCGTGCGTGTCAGCTGAAGCCGAGGAGGAAGCAGCGCCGTGCGCCTCAGACTCAACCGGTGCAGCGTGCGAGGAAGAGACACCCAGAATCTCGTTCGGGGTCTTCGGAAGCTCCACGCTCATCAGCTCCTTTGGCGCTACTGGGTTCGACAGGGATACCGCAATGAGCTTCTTGGCCGCCGGGTCGGTCACGTAGGCGGTCTTACCGTCCACCCACAGAGCCGGACGCTCGTCCTGCCATGTCTCAGACTCGGTCCACGCCTCCATGAGCTGTACAGAGCCCAGTTCAGCGCCGGTTGCCGGATCGAAGATACGCAGCTTGCCGTCAGTGGTCAGCAACAGAGCCTCACCCTGAGGGCCGCGAGCCAGCGAACGGAAGGTGTAGCTCACACCAGAAGGCAGGGCATAGACGGTACGGGTTGCCGCAACAGTGTCAATAATGGAGAACTTCTCGGGGCGCTCCAGCTTAGCGTCCTTGTCGGTCTTGTAGTCCGCCAGAACGTACTGGGAGTCAGCCTTGCCAGACTGGTTGCCGGAACGCGAGTACGGGTCCTCGGGGTTAGTGATCTTGGTGAACTTGCCATCCTTATAAATGAGCGCGCCGTCGGAGCAGCCGATGGAGAATGCGCCGTCCTTGGCGATGGCTTCACCGTGAACGCCGGGGCAAGCGGGGCTCTCGGTGACGGTCTTGCCCTGAGCGTCCACAACAGCGGCACCAGTGCGGGTCTTCGAGTCGCCAACCGCTACCAGGTACTGGTCGTTGGGTAGCGGGATTGCGAAGCCGTGGTGCGGCTGCGGCAGGGTGACGGTGGTGGTCTCCAGCGAGGAAACTGTGCGCTTATCATGGGTCAGCTTTGCCGGGTCGTATACCGCGAAGGAACCGGTGCCGTCAGCGAATGCCGTGACCTTGCCGTTGTCCTTGATGACGTGACCGGTATGGTCAGCCACAAGAGACAGTGAAGACAGGGATGGGGACGTGGTGTAGTAATGTGAATGGTCGCCGTGCGCTACGGACCATACGCCGGTGTCCAGGAAGGTGTAGCTGTTACCGTCTGCAACGACGAGGTGGCGATTATTGCCAGCGTCGGAGAGGCGCAGAAAGCCTTCCTTAGGGATGTCTGCGAGCAGCTTCATGTCCTTGGCGTCGTAGACGAACACGCCGCCGTCGTAGGTGATAGCGACGCGGCTTGCCGCCCCCTTGCCTTCGGTGATGGGTGCGGGGGTAGTACTCGTGGAGGTGGAGGCGCTGGGGCTGGTCTGTGCGTTCTGGGTGGTTTGGGCACCGCATGCGGTCAGGGTGAGTGCAGCTACTGCGCCGAATGTGCCGGCGCGGGTGAGGAAAAACTTACGGGTCATGTGCATCTACCAAGAGTAACATGAGAATGATTCTCTATATGGGGTGGTTCTTGGTGTGTCAGAGTCTGGAAGTGTAGTCTATGCGGGATGCGTAAGGCATTCTGTTGCTCCCACCCGGTTACAGAGAGCGTTCTTTCGTGCTCCACTAGGCAAATGCCTTGAACCCACCTGCGAAATGACCCAACGGGGCATAGTCATCGAGGCATAAGAAAACCGGCTCCCCTCCGAAAAGAAGAGAGCCGGTTTCTTAGAGGTATCTTTTGCTCGAGCAGGGGCCAAATACTTGCGCGGGGCTAACTGCTCGGGGCCAAAAATTTAGAGGAGGTTGTTCAGGCCTCGCGCCTTGACCTCACCCACTGCATCCTTGACAGCCTGTGCCTTGGAGCGGGGAGCGACCAACAGTGCGTCGGGGGTATCCACCACAACGATATCGTCGAGGCCAATGATAGAGATCTTGCGGTCGGTGTTCGCGACAATAATTCCGGAGCAACCGTGGTTGATAACGTTATCCTTCTCGCCGAGAATGGTCAGCTCTTCGCCGCTCTTCTCGGTGTTCAGGCGTGCCACAGCATCGAAGTCTCCCACATCATCCCAGCTGAAGGAGCCGGGAACCATGGCAACGTCGCCTGCTGCTGCTGCGGGCTCAGCCACGGCGTAGTCGATAGCAGTCTTGGGCAGGGTCTCCCAGACGCGGTCCATAATAGCCTCACGCTCGGGGGTGTCCCAAGCGTTAGCAATTTCCATGATGCCCGCGTACAGCTCGGGCTCGTTCGCCTCGAGGTGCTTGAGCATCAGGGCCGCCGGTGCTACGAACATGCCTGCGTTCCAGGTATACTCACCGGAATCCAGGTACTTCTGTGCGGTAGTGGCATCGGGCTTCTCCACGAAGGTGTCCACAGCCTGAGCATTGGGGACGTCCTCAATGCCCAGGGACTCGCTGGCGTGGATGTAGCCAAACGCGCTGGAGGGCTCGGTGGGAGTAATGCCGATGGTAACAATCTTGCCGGTTGCTGCGGTGATGACAGCTTCGGTCACCACACGGTGGAATTCATCCACGGGGCTGATCACATGGTCAGCGGCGAAGGAGCCGATGATGGCGTCCGGTTCGCGGCGATGGATGATAGCGCAAGCCAGGCCGATAGCGGCGGCCGAATCTTTGGGGGAGGGCTCCAGTACCAGGTCAGCGGCACGCAGTTCAGGAATCTGCTGGGTGACCGCATTGGTGTGCGAAGTGCCGGTAACTACCATGACGGAGCCGTTGCTGAGATTGGTGAGACGGTCGTAGGTATCACGCAGCAGGGAATTGCCCGACGAAGTGAGGTCGAGCAGGAATTTCGGGGCATGTGCGCGGGATAGAGGCCACAAACGCGAGCCAACACCGCCGGCGGGAATGAGCGGGCGGAATCGAGTGAGTGCAGTATTCATCGATTCAAGAATAGCTTGTGAATTTGTCATATATCGAATTCTTTTACGTTTTGGCAGAAAGTGTCAGGGGACTCTCAGTGTTGTGATGTTTGAGGTTAGGATAAGGTAAGTTCCGCACAAACAGAGGGGAGTAGGCGGTATCGCAAGAAAAATATGCCCTAATTCACTTTTAGAAGCTGTAAAAAAACCCCGAACAGGGTGTCAATAAGCTGTGAATTTACCTGATATCTTGGAAGTAACAGACGAACAAAAGCAGTCGGTGAGCACACAGCTGTGCCTGGAAGCTGGGGTCTAAAATTGCGGCACCAGAACCCAGACGCTCACCGTCGCAGCAGGAGGTTATTCAGTGTTGAATGGTTCTAAAGGAACCCTTTACCGCGGCCGCTGGGGCATGTGGTCCTGGGTTGCTCATCGCATTACCGGTATCGCGATTTTCTTCTTCCTTCTTGTACATATCCTGGATACTGCCGTCGTGCGTATCTCTCCGGAGGCCTACAATGGCGTACTGAGCCTGTACAAGAACCCCATCATGGGTCTGGGTGAGACCGCCCTTGTCGCCGCCATCGTCTACCACGCGTTCAACGGTATTCGTATTATCCTCATTGACTTCTGGAGTAAGGCAACCAACTCGCACGTGGAGCACATTCAGGCGAAGAACAAGGACGGCAACGTCGAAATCAGCCAGAAGGCAACCTACACGCACATCAAGATTCTTTGGGTTGTGCTTTTCCTCTGGGCAATTACCGTTGCTGGCTTCGCCGCACGCCACCTGCCGATCGTTTTCTCGCACATGGGAGGTCACTAAACAATGGCTACTCCGCTCAAGCCCCGCACCTATGTACCCCGTCTGCGTGATAACCGCATCGACGGCGTAAAATACAACCGCTCCTCCTCCAAGCGCAATAACTTTGAGATGTTCGCTTGGCTCGGTATGCGCCTGTCCGGCATCGTACTCGTCGTGCTAATTTTCGGCCACCTCTTCTCCAACCTCATGGTCGGCGACGGCATCCACGCCATCGACTTCGGCTTCGTGGGCGGTAAGTGGGCTAACCCCTTCTGGCAGGTCTGGGATCTGTTGCTGCTCTGGCTGGCTATGCTGCACGGTGCAAACGGCATCCGAGTCATCATTGATGACTACGCTGAGAAGGACCGCCTGCGCGTTTGGCTGAAGGTTATCCTTTTCGCAGCATGCGCATTCGTCCTGCTGGTTGGTACCCTCACCATCTTCGCGTTCGATCCCTGCCCCTCCGGCGCAGCGGCTGAACTGCTCCCCAGCTTCTGCTCGGCACGCTAACGGCGACGTATTCGAGACAAACGAAAACATCTAAAACACAGAAAGAACATCATGCAGGTACATAAGTACGATGTAGTGATCGTCGGTGCCGGTGGCGCAGGTATGCGTGCCGCCATTGAGGCCGGCCAGCGAGTTCGCACCGCGGTACTGACTAAGCTATACCCCACCCGCTCCCACACCGGCGCAGCACAGGGTGGCATGTGCGCAGCTCTGGCTAACGTTGAGGAGGACAACTGGGAGTGGCACACCTTTGACACCGTTAAGGGCGGCGACTACCTGGTTGACCAGGACGCAGCAGAAATCATGGCTAAGGAAGCTATTGACGCTGTGCTCGACCTGGAAAAGATGGGTCTTCCCTTCAACCGAACCCCCGAAGGCCGCATTGACCAGCGCCGCTTCGGCGGTCACACCCGTGATCACGGTAAGGCTGCTGTGCGCCGCGCGTGCTACGCAGCTGACCGTACCGGCCACATGATTCTGCAGACCCTCTACCAGAACTGCGTTCGCCACAATGTGGAGTTCTACAACGAGTTCTACGTTCTCGACCTAATCCTGGTCAAGGACGAAGAGGGTAAGCCCCGCCCTGCTGGCGTCGTCTCCTACGACCTGGCAACCGGCGAGGTTCACGTCTTCCAGGCTAAGTCCGTAATCTTCGCATCCGGCGGCTGTGGCAAGATTTTCAAGACCACCTCCAACGCACACACCCTCACCGGTGACGGCATGGCTATCGCACTGCGTGCAGGCCTGCCCCTGGAGGACATGGAATTCGTTCAGTTCCACCCGACCGGCCTGGCTGGCCTGGGCATTCTCGTCACCGAGGGTGCTCGTGGTGAAGGCGGTATTCTCCGTAACGCTGACGGTGAGCGCTTCATGGAGCGCTACGCACCCACCATTAAGGACCTCGCACCCCGCGATATCGTGGCACGTGCAATGGCAAACGAGGTGCGTGAAGGCCGCGGCTGCGGTCCTCACAAGGACTACGTGCTGCTGGATCTGACCCACCTGGAGCCTTCGCACATCGATGAGAAGTTACCGGACATCACCGAGTTCGCTCGTACCTACCTGGCAGTGGAACCGCACCACCAGCCCATCCCGGTGTTCCCCACCGCGCACTACGCAATGGGCGGTATCCCCACCAACAACGAGACCGAGGTCTACCGCAACAGCGAAGAGACCATCCCCGGTCTCTACGCAGCTGGTGAGGTTGCTTGTGTGTCCGTCCACGGTGCAAACCGTCTGGGTACCAACTCCTTGCTGGACATCAACGTGTTCGGTAAGCGTGCAGGTCGCAAGGCAGCAGAGTACGCAGCATCCGCTGAGTTTGTACCCGTTCCGGACGATGCAGCAGATCGCGTTCTCAATATGCTCAACGGCATCCTCGAGGGCAAGGGCACCGAGAAGGTCGGCGCTATCCGTGCAGACCTGCAGAAGGCTATGGAAGCTGACATGCAGGTGTTCCGTACCGATGAGACCATCCGCGCAGCACTGGCAACCATCGCTGAACTGGAAGAGCGTTACCAGAACATCTCCATCCAGGACAAGGGTAAGCGCTTTAACCTCGACCTGCTCGAGGCTGTTGAGCTCGGCTTCCTGATTGAGCTGGCAAAGGTCATGTCCGTTGGCGCACTGCACCGTAAGGAATCCCGTGGTGGTCACTACCGCGAGGACTTCCCTAAGCGTGACGACGTCAACTTCATGAAGCACTCGATGGTCTACCTCGACCCCGAATCCGAGTTTGAGGGTGTCAAGGGCCTGCGATTCGAAACCAAGCCCGTTGTCTACACCCGCTACGAGCCGAAGGAGCGTAAGTACTAAAATGGCTGAAAACGAACTCCCCGAACCGGAATCCGTCAAGCTGTTTGAGGGTATGGCCGGCGGCGACTCCGATTCCATCCCCACGTACGATGTGGTCATCAAGATTCGTCGCTACAATCCGGAAGTTTCTTCCGAGGCGTACTGGGATGAATTCCCGCTGACCATGTACCGCACCGACCGCGTGCTGGATGCTCTGCACAAGATCAAGTGGGAGGTAGACGGCTCCGTCTCCTTCCGCCGCTCCTGTGCACACGGTATCTGTGGCTCAGACGCGATGCGCATCAACGGCCGTAACCGCCTGGCTTGCAAGACCCTGCTCAAGGACCTTGACCTGTCCAAGCCGATTACCGTTGAGCCTATTAAGGGTCTGCCCTGCGAAAAGGACCTCATCGTTGACATGGAGCCCTTCTTCCAGGCATACCGCGAAATCATGCCGTTCTTCATCAACGACTCGAATGAGCCTGAGCGTGAGCGCCTGCAGACCATTGAGGACCGTGCACGTTTCGATGACACCACCAAGTGCATCCTCTGTGCAGCATGTACCTCGTCCTGCCCGGTCTTCTGGACTGACGGTCAGTACTTCGGCCCCTCCGCTATCGTGAACGCACACCGCTTCATCTTCGACTCGCGCGATGATGCAGGCGACCTGCGTCTGGAGATCCTCAACGACAAGGAAGGCGTATGGCGTTGCCGTACCACCTTCAACTGCACCGAGGCTTGCCCCCGTGGTATCCAGATCACCAAGGCTATTGCCGAGGTGAAGCAGGCAATCCTGAGCCGCTCGCTCTAATCTGAGTACGCGGTATCAGCTGATACAGCATTGACGATTCAAGCCGTCACCCACACCGGGTGGCGGCTTGAATATTTTTAACAGAAAAGGACCTGCTTCAAATCGTGGGGCAGAGCATTGAACGGTGCTTCGGCGGGCAGGAGCACTCTTCACAATCTGTCATAAAGTCATAGATATTCTCGAGAGCTGTCAGAAAGGGGCAGCGGGTAGGTAAACCTTGGCGGGCGGCGTTATTCTACTGTGTATGGTTTTCGCTAATTCTCGCTACGATTTGTCCACCCCCGTCTTCGACGACTGGGTGGGGCGCATGATGGGTACCCTCGTGCAGTTCCGCCGCGAAGTGCACGCCAACCCGGAACTTTCCTTCCGTGAAATTGCAACCACTGAGCGTCTCATGAACCGACTGCGAGAAGCCGGCATGAACCCCGTCGCCTGCGAAGGCAACGGCTGCTACGTCGATATTGGAAGCGGCCCCTTCGCTGTGGCTCTGCGCGCCGATATTGATGCTCTGCCCATTGTTGAGCAGACCGGTCTGCCCTACGCTTCCACCGTCCCCGGCGTGATGCACGCCTGCGGTCACGATATTCACCAGACCGTTATGCTCGGTGTGGCGCTGGCACTGCACGAGCTGAACGAGAAGACCCCGCTGGGCCGTAGCGTCCGCATTCTCTTCCAGCCCGCTGAGGAGCAGCTTCCCGGTGGTGCCGTACAGATGATTGCTCAGGGTCTGCTCAAGGACATTCCGCGTGCTTTTGCTCTGCACTGCGATCCGAAGGTGGACCTGGGGCAGATTGGTACCCGCATCGGCGCGATTACTAGCGCATCTGACACCATCAAGATTCATCTGAGCGGTCACGGTGGCCATACTTCCCGCCCGCACCTGACAGAGGACCTCATCTACGCCATGAGCCAGATTGCTGTGCAGGTTCCCGCAGTCTTGACCCGCCGTACCGACGTGCGTTCGGGCGTGCTGGTCGCCTGGGGTCAGGTCAGTGCTGGTGTTGCTCCCAACGCTATCCCCGCCGAGGGCTACCTCGCAGGCACCATGCGTTGCCTAGATGTTGAGGTTTGGCGTCAGGCAGGCAACATGCTGGATGAAGTCATCGAACAGGTTGCTGTCCCCTTCGGCGTGAGGGCGCGAGTGGAGCACATCCGCGGTGTGCCCCCGGTCGTCAATACCGACCTGGAAACCACTATGCTGGAGAACGCGGCTCGCGCCGAGCTGGGCGAAGACTCCATTGTGCTGGTTGAACAGTCCATGGGCGGCGAAGACTTCGCCTGGATGCTGCAGGAAGTTCCCGGCTCCATGTTCCGTCTGGGTACCCGTGCCCCCGGTGACCCCACCTATGATCTGCATCAGGGCGATTACGCCCCGAGTGAGCAGGCAATCGGTATCGGTGTGCGTGTTATGGCGGCAACCGCACTGCGCGCTGTCCGTTTTGAGTTGGCGAAGGCGGCGAAGGCGGCAAACCCCATCCGCGATGAGGCACGCTAAAGAGCTTTTGAAAGCTTATGCTGCAGTCTTGAAAGCGCAGCTCTATAACCGCGTTATGCCTTGAAAACTGTACAAGTTTCACCCCGTTACCTCTCACCGAGTAGCGGGGTGAAACTCTATGTACGCGATAGAATTAAAAGGATTATGAGGACATCTGCGTCATGTTCCCGCCCCCGTGCCCACACACCTGCGGAGGTTGAAGGAAATGGCGCATCATCACACGGCGCACGCCGGAGGAGGACACCCAATGAGCTTCTTTGGAATCGGCAAGAAGAAGTTGGATGAACAGTCGCGCGAAGAACAGAGCGCCGAAACTGCTAAGGTCCAGAAGGAACAGGCAAGCGAAGATGCTCCCAAGAACGCGCGACTGAGCCAGAAGATTATGGAACAGCAGCAGTGGGAGGACTCCCTGCGCCGCTTCGTGAAGTCTGAAAGCGCACGCCACCAGAACCACGACGAAGAGCAGAACGAAGAGCACCGCGCTGTTGAGGACCTCAAGCGTGCCCTCTTGCACGGCGATGAGAAGGTTGAAGAATCTTCCGCTGCTGATGAGCTGACTGAGGAACAGGAACGTCGTAGCATGCTGGCTGCGCTTGGTACTTTCCCCCAGGAATCTGAGGAGCCTGTTGAAGCTGAGCAGGTAGCTGAGGGCCAGGATGTTGAAGAAGACGCCGCCCCGGTTGCTGAGGCTGCTCAGCCCGCTACCCCCGCGTTCCTGCGCGATGACGAAGAAACCGAAGCTGAGGGCGCATCTGTCGAGGCTAAGGAATCATCATCGGCCGATGTCGAGGAACCGAAGGACGCAGCAGAGAACGCCCGTTCCCAGTTTGAGGAGCATCTGCGTGCTCTGCGTGCACAGAACACCGAAGATACTGCTGCTGAGGTCGCTGAAGCGACTGCAAGTGAGGCAGAGGGAGGCGAAGAGCTTGAGGTTGTTGAGGCTGTTGGAGAGGCTGCCGACAACAAGTCCAAGAGCGATTATTCTGCATCTGAATCTGTAGCTGAGGACTCCTTGACCGTAGAAGACCTGAAGACTGCCCGCACCCGCGCAGCTGTCACCGAGGCGCAGAACGCCGGTTTGGATGATTTGGCTGCCGCCTACGCTGCTCGACTGGGTATTACCCTCGACAGCGATGAGGAGACTTTCGGCGAGGTCGCTTCCGATGAGGTAATCGCTGAAGAAGCTACTGCTGATACACCCGAAATTTTTGAGGTTGCTGAAACTGAAGAAACCGTTGACCTCACCGCTGCTTTAGCAGAAGATACAGAGCCTGTTACCGCCGCTGAGGAAGAGCAGATTGAGGCCGTCGTTGAGGCGCCCGAGTTGCTGGCATCTGAACTTACTGAGGAAGAAAACAGCGCTGAGGAGCCCGTTGAGAGTGCTGTAACCCTGCCCGTTCCACCCAAGGAACGCGCTCTCTACAGCCTGACGGAGCTCATGCACACCCGCGGTTCGGGCACCATGAGCCTGGAACTGCGCCATGTTGATGAGGATATGCACTACCGTCTGCTGCACCGCGGCCGTGAAGTTGAAACCGGCATTGTCGTGCCCGGCGTTGACTGGTTCGCACCCGTTGCGGCGCTGTACACCGAGGCTCAGCAGGCAGGCGCAACCTGGAACCGCGCGGCTGTTTCTCTGAAGCCTCATCTGGGCGACGGCCTGGAGGTTCACGCATCCTACCTGGGCGCTGCGGACGGTCAGACTATCAGTGAAAGCTTCCTGCTGGAAGGCTCCGCTGTCGAGGCTAAATCCGTTGCGACCGCTGAGGTTACCTCGCAGGATGAGCCTCAGGAAGCTGCTGTTCAGAGCGTTGACTCGGTTGAGGCTGAACGTGAAGCTATTGAGCGTAAGCTTGAGGCGGAGCGCGCCGAGAAGCAGGCTGCGAACGAGGCTGAGGCTACTGTTGAAGTCGCTGAAGAGCCTGTAATTGAGGCTGCTGAAGAGGATATCTCTTCGGGTCTGCTGACCGCCGCTGGTCTTGCTGCTGCGGCTGGTTCTGCCGTCGCTGCTTCTGTGCAGGAGAAGGAAGACGCAGAGGAAGCTGTTGAAGCTTCTGACGAGCCTGCCCAGACTGAGTTTGCGCCGGTTGAAGCTGACTTTGAGTATGACTACGAGAATGACCCTGTCTTTGGCGCGGCTACCGTAGAATCCGAAACTGAGCAGGCTGAAGAGCTCACCGCCGAACCATCTGAGATTTCTGAGGCCTCTGTCCACGAGTCTGATGAGTCTGGTGAAGATATGGAAGCTGCTCTGGCCGCCATCGTTGCCAACGCTCAGAAGAAGCTGAACACTGAGGATGCAGCAGCCCCCGCAGTTGCTGAGGAAACACCCGCTGAGGATGTTTCGGCTGAGGACGTTTCGGCTGTCGCCCCCCTGGCCGCAGAGTCCTTCACCGTGGACCGTACCCAGCCCGTTGAAGAAGCTGCAGAAGAACCGGCCGTAGAGCAGACCGAAGAGCCCGCCCTGCCCGCGTTCCTGGACGATTCTGAACTGCTGCCTGAGCCCGAGGCCTCCGTTGCATCTGCTGAAGCGTACGCTGAGGAACCTGCCCTCGAAAATGTTGAGTCTGCCGATGAGAGTGCATCTGTGGCTCCCGGCTTGGCTGGTGCTCTTGCTGCAGCTGCCGCAGTGGGTACCGCCGGTGCTGCTGCGAAGGCTACCGAGGCAAAGGCTGCTGGTGTTCAGGAAGAGCCCGCTGAGAAGGTTGCTGAGCTCAAGACCGTTGAGGTGACCCCCGCAGCCAAGATTGCTGAGGCTCCCGCAACGGTTGCATCCGCCTCCGAGGCCACCGCTCAGGCTACCCCTGCAGCACCGGTTGCAGATGCGGCACCCGCTGTGGGGACCATCCCGGTTGCCCTGCAGGAGAGCACCCCGGCAGGTATCTCCTCCAGCATCTCGGCATCCGCGCTAAGCGAGCACAACCAGTTGCCCACCATCGTGGCTGAGCCGGACACCCCCTCCGTGGCGGTACAGAGCCCGCTGGCTCCCTCGGAGACTCAGCTGGCATCCGGCAATCTGGTGCTGACTCAGACTCAGGTCGCTCAGCGTCTGGCACCGGTCGTCGAGCATCTCTTCGGTGAGAACGGCACCGCAAAGGATGCCACCACCGTGCTGATTCGTGTGCGTGCTCTCGGCTCCTATTACGATGCCCTAACCCACGTGCGCCGCAACGGCTTCTGGGAGCAAGTCCGTACTTTCGAGCTGATTCCTGAGACGCTGATGGATATCCCGGCACTAAAGACTGACTCGTACAGCGAGGGTGAGGGCTCGCCGCTAGCTATGAGCCTGACCTTCACCCCGGGTGTGCCAGTTCAGGCGGCATTCGATTATGCGAATGAGCAGGCGTTTGTTACCTACCCGCGTCCGCTGGATGCTGAGCGTTATGTCGAGGAGCTGCGTATGTTCCCGCGTCTGGGTTCGAAGATCCCGGCTCATATGACGAGTGCGCTTTCGCACTGGAACCTCTAACCCCGTGTAAAGTGCGGCGCGCCGGCTCTCCGTGTGGGGGTCGGCGCGGCGTGCTATGTTTGTCTTTTTTCGATGAGGAAGGTTGTTATGGCTGAGATTCCTGGTACTCCTAATCCTGAGACTTCTGCGGCGCAGAATATTCATGACACTGCTGCCCGTGCCGCTGAGGTCTTCGGTGCCCTGGTGGAAACTATGGCGCTGCTGCGCGCCCCGGGTGGTTGCCCGTGGGACGCTGAGCAGACTCACGTCTCCCTCATCCGCTACCTGGTGGAGGAAACCTACGAGGTTGTTGAGGCCGTAGAAACCGGTGGTGAGCCTAATATGCCGTTGCTGTGCGAAGAGCTGGGTGACGTGCTGCTGCAGGTGGTGTTCCACTCCGATATTGCTGCGGCGAACCCGCAGGGCTTCGATATTGTGCAGGTCGTTGAAGGTCTGGTGCAGAAGCTTCGTTCGCGCCACCCGGATGTGTTCGAGGCTGGGTTTGAGGGTTCTTCGGAGGCGCCCCGTACCGCGGCTGAACAGCAGGCGGCCTGGGACGCGTTGAAGAAGAAGGAAAAGAGCGAGCGCGGCGCGTTGGATGGTGTGCCGCCGCATCTGCCGTCGCTTGCTATGGCGGAGAAGACTGCGTCGAAGGCACGTAAGGCAGGTATTATTTTGCCGCCGGAGCCGACGAGCATGGATGATGACCTGCGCTATATGCACACTGAGGAGGAGTTCGGTGAGTTGCTGTTTGCGTTGGTGAGCCGTGCTCAGCGTAACGGCCTGGATGCTGAGCGCGCCCTGCGTTCGTACACTCGCCGCTATATTGCTCAGCATACTCATGATGAGCCGAGCTACTAGACACGCTGGTCGAGTTCTTCTCGAGGTGCTTTGAAACCTGTCCTCTGAGGGAATAAGAGGTTTCAAAGCACCTTCTATTTGTTTGGGCTCATGTTGTGCTTTGAGCGGGTACCCACACTCTCTTTCTGTGGGGAAGCGTAGGTCTTGTTCCGCTTTGTAGCGCACGACTAATGGTTATTGAGACCTTCATTAAGGCAGCAAAAAAGCGATGGCAACTAGTGTGTTTGTGTGGGACTTTTGCTAAAATTTAGGGGACGCGACTTGTCCACTACCGGGTGAGCCGTTCACATCCTTGACATCCCAAAAGGAGAACAATTCATGGCTGTTATTACCGCAGTTCACGCACGCCAGATCCTGGATTCCCGTGGCAACCCGACCGTTGAGGTTGAGGTTCTGCTCGAAGACGGTGCTTTCGCACGCGCAGCTGTGCCCTCGGGCGCATCCACCGGTGAGTGGGAAGCTGTTGAGCGCCGCGATGGCGACAAGTCCGTATACCTGGGCAAGGGTGTTCTGGGCGCAGTGAAGTCTGTTATCGAAGAAATCGCTGAAGAGGTCATCGGCATTGAGGCTTCTGACCAGCGCGCTGTTGACGCAGTCATGATTGCTCTGGATGCAACCAACAACAAGGGCAAGCTGGGCGCAAACGCAATCCTGGGTGTCTCTCTGGCTGTTGCTAAGGCCGCTGCTGAGTCCGCTGACCTGCCCCTGTACAAGTACCTCGGCGGCCCGAACGCTCACGTTCTGCCCGTCCCCATGATGAACATCCTCAACGGTGGTTCTCACGCAGACTCCAACGTTGACATCCAGGAGTTCATGATTGCTCCCATCGGCTTCGACAACTACTCTGACGCTCTGCGCGCAGGTGTTGAGGTTTACCACTCCCTGAAGTCCGTGCTGCACGACCGCGGCCTGGCAACCGGCCTGGGCGACGAGGGTGGCTTCGCACCCAACCTGGAGTCCAACGCAGCCGCACTGGACCTGATCGTTGAGGCAATCGAGAAGGCTGGCTACAAGCCGGGCGAGCAGGTTGCACTGGCACTGGACGTTGCATCCTCCGAGTTCTACAACGACGGCGCATACGAGTTCGAGGGCCAGAAGAAGTCCGCAGCTGAGATGAGCGCATACTACGCTGACCTCGTTGCAAAGTACCCCCTGGTTTCCATCGAGGATCCCCTGGACGAGAACGACTGGGAGGGCTACAAGACCCTGACCGAGCAGATTGGTGATAAGGTCCAGATTGTCGGTGACGATCTGTTCGTGACCAACCCCGAGCGTCTGGCTCGCGGTATCGAAGAGGGCGCAGCTAACGCTCTGCTCGTGAAGGTGAACCAGATTGGTTCGCTGACCGAGACCCTCGACGCAATGGAGCTGGCACAGCGCCACGAGTACCGTTGCATGGTTTCTCACCGTTCCGGTGAGACCGAGGACGTCACCATCGCTGACCTGGCTGTTGCAACCAACGCTGGCCAGATCAAGACCGGTGCTCCCGCACGTTCCGAGCGCGTTGCTAAGTACAACCAGCTGCTGCGCATTGAGGAAGAGCTGGGCGAGGCAGCTGTTTACGCTGGCAAGTCCGCATTCCCCCGCTTCAAGGCATAAGTTACTGAAGCATCCGACCGCGTGAACGGTTAGACGTCAAGGAGGCGGTGCTACCCCGTAGGGGAGTGGCACCGCCTCCTGCTCTGTGTTGAGGATAGTAAGGGCGGCAGCTCACGAGGCACAGCCCCTACAATGCCGCATGTAGCTGCTATAACATAGCGCCGGATAGCCCCAACAAACCCGGTAGAATATGAAGGAAGTGCTTAGCTGTACAGAATGGAACGAGGGATAGAGCAATGAGCCAGCGAGCAAACCAGCAGCCCCGGTCGCACTCAAAGAGTTCCACCGGACCCGCTCAGGGCACTGTCTCCTCCAATGCGCCCCGTGGTGCCGCGAAGCAAGCCCGCCCCTCCCTGGTGAAGAAGGTAAGCGCTCTTTTCTTCGGTGTGGGTTTGAACAGGCGTCACCCTGAGCGTGAACGTCAGGCTCAAGCTCGTCGTGAGGAGCGTGCCCGCCGCCGCGCCGCTGAGCAGCAGGGCCGTGAAGAAGACGGATACGACGCCCCCGTGGCAGCTCACATGTTCTCTGGACGTAGCTTCCTCACTACTGTTGTGGTGGGTGTGATTGCGCTCGGTACCGCATACCCGGTGGTTACATACATTGAGCAGGACCGGGAAATCAAGCAGATCAACGCGCACATTTCTCAGCTACAGCAGGAGAACGCTCAGCTGAAGGCAGAACAGACCTGGTGGAATGACGAGAACTATGTTCGCCAGCAGGCACGCAGTCGTCTCTACTATGTGAACCCTGGCGATACCCCGTACGTTGTCACCGGCATTACCGAGGATTCTTCGAAGGCGGACGGTACTTCTGCGAACGCGAAGGACGCCCCTGAGGAAGCCTGGACCACGAAGGTTTGGAATTCTCTCGAGAAGAACTAGCCCCAGTCACCGGCAGGAACCCTGCCCCTGGAAAACACCCAGTATAAGCGGACGAGGCGACCCCTCGTTCCAGAAACTTAGGAATATGAGCACCGAAAACACTATTGAAGAGCTGAAAGCACGCACCCCCCGCGGCTTCGGCGTAACTGTTGAAACCCTGACCCCCACCGGGCAGGACATCCGTGTTCTCTCAGCACAACTGGGCCGCAGGGTCCGCGACGTGGTTGAGATCCCGGCACGTTGCGTGTGCGGTAACCCGCTCGTGGCTGCGACCGCGCCGCGCCTGAGTAACGGCACCCCCTTCCCGACCGTGTTCTACCTCGCGCATCCGGTGATTACCGCTGCGGCTTCCCGTCTGGAAGCGGGCGGCCTGATGTACGAGATGACCGACTCGCTGGCTGAGGACGCAGACCTAGCGGCACAGTACGCTGCCGCGCACGAAAACTACCTGGCTGAGCGTGAGCGAATCCGCCTGATCAGCGGCACCGAAGAGGTCCCGGAGATTGACGGCATCTCTGCCGGCGGCATGCCGACCCGCGTGAAGTGCCTGCACGCCGTTATCGGCCACACCCTGTCGGTGGGTCGCGGCGTGAACCCGATGGGTGACCGCGGCTTGGATGCTATCGCCGCGTGGTGGACCCCTGAGATCTGCTCCTGTGACCCCGCATGGCGTGAAGAAGCCTAAATACTGATTCTGGTGCGCCCGCATCGTCTTGAGGGACGGTGCGGGCGCATAATAGATAGAAGAAAGAGCGCCGAAAAGCGAAAATTTTTCGCCTGCGGCGCTCGCTGTGCCTTTGGCGCTGAATGTTTATTGAAGACCTGAAAGGAACACACCGTGCGCGTTGGTGCCATTGACTGCGGTACGAACTCTATTCGCCTGCTGATTGCTGATTCCATTACTGAGGTAGTGGACGGGGCTGAGAAGACCGTCCTGAAGGATGTTGTGCGTGAGATGCGCATTGTGCGTCTGGGTCAGGGTGTGGACGCGACCGGCTGGCTGGCGCAGGAAGCGCTGGACCGTACTTTCGGTGCGGCTCGTGAGTACGCGCAGTTGCTGAAGGAGCACGGCGCTGATTCGGTGCGTTTCGTGGCGACCAGCGCGACTCGCGATGCGGGTAACCGCCAGGTGTTCGTGGACGGTATCCGCGAGATTTTGGGTACTGAGCCTGAGGTCATTAGCGGTGATGAGGAAGCTGCACTGTCCTTTGCGGGTGCGGTGCGTGCTGTCGGTTACGGTGATGGCGACACTCTGGTGTTCGATCTGGGCGGTGGTTCGACTGAGTTCGTGCTCGGTGACGACGAGTTGGGCGTGAAGGCTTCCCGTAGTGTCAATATTGGTTGTGTGCGCTTGACTGAGCGTCACATGCTCAGCGCCCCGGCGACCGAGTCTCAGATTGCTCGCGTTGAGGCTGATACTGACGAGGCTCTCGGCGTTGCGCGTAAGACGGTTCCCCTACAGAATGCGCGCCGCGTGGTGGCAGTGGCTGGCACCGCGACCACTGTGGCTGCCGCTGCGCTGGGTCTGGACCGCTACGATTCTGAGGCTATTAACGCTCAGAGCTTCTCAGTAGAGACCGTTCAGAAGACTGCCCGCTGGTTGGCTTCGCTGAACCGTACCGAGCGTGAGGAGCTCGGTTACATGCACCCCGGTCGGGTGGATGTGATTGGTGCCGGCGCGACGATTTACGCCCGCATCCTGACCCGTCTGAACGAGATGACTGATGGCGCCGTGGATTCGGTGACCGTCAGTGAGCACGACATTCTGGACGGTATTGCTCTGTCCCAGCTGTAGGCGTGAGCGCTCGCGCCGTGAACCGATGGTGGTTCACGGCGCAGCTCAGCTTGAGGAGTTTTAATGTTTCATTCTGAGCGTCGGCGAGGTATGCTCCTGACCGGCTGGTCTCTTGTGCTGTTTTTCGCCTGTGTGTCTCGTGTATTTGGTGTGTGCGTCTCGGTTGGTTCTGACCGAGGCGCTACTCGCCGCATCCGTAAGGGTGCACCTTTGGGTGCCAGTGCCGCGTTGACTCTTCTGCCGTTGTGGATCCCGCTGGCGCCTGCCGCCTGGGCTACGGACCCGATTCCTTCCGCTTCTGCGTCGCCGAGCCCGAAGAGGGAGGTGACGGCGACTCCTTCGCCGTCGGGTACTGCGGTGCCGAAGACTTCTGCGACTCCGAGTCAGGGCACGTCGACTAAGAATGGTGATGATGTTCGTCAGCGTGAGTATTGGCTGAATGAGTACGGTATTACGTCCTTGTGGTCGCAGGCTACGGGTAAGGGTGTAACGGTTGCTGTGATTGATACGGGCGTGGACGGTACTCACCCGGATCTTGAGGGTAATGTTCTGCGCGGTTATGACGCTTCGGGCGTCGGTAGCGAGGACGGCTGGATGGGCCTGGGCGCTGAGCCGATGCACGGCACGGAGGTCGCTTCTCTGATTGCCGGTCACGGTCACGATACGCAGGGTTATTCTGCGATTGCGGGTCAGCCGGGGAAGCCGACCGGTGTGATTGGTGTAGCTCCCGATGCGAAAATTCTGCCGATTTCGCTGAATATGGGTACGACCGGCGGTAAGAGCATTGATGAGCAGATCCCGGCGGCGGTGCGTTATGCGGTCGATAATGGGGCTCAGATTATTAACATGTCCATCGGCTCGAATAAGACGAGTTGGCCGCAGAGCTGGGATGAGGCGTTTGCCTACGCTGAGCAGAAAGGCGTGCTGATTGTCGCGGCTGCAGGTAACCGCGGTAGCGGCTTGACGCAGGTTGGTGCTCCGGCGACGATTCCTGGCGTGCTGACCGTGGGTGGTATTGACCGGAATAAGCAGGTTTCTGAGGGGTCGTCTACTCAGGGTATTTCGATTGCCGTGGTTGCTCCGAGTACCGATATGATTGCGGCTGCCCCGGGTAACGGGTACATGATTTGGTCTGGTTCTTCGGCTGCTGCCCCGCTGGTGACGGGTGTTGCAGCGTTGTTGAAGCAGAAGTATCCGAAAGAGTCGGCGGCTCAGTTGGCTCAGCGGTTAATTGCTTCGGCTGATGATGCTGGTGCGACGGGTCGTGACCCTTTGTATGGTTACGGTATTTTCAATCCGCAGGATGCGATGGCTCTAGCGTCACCTGCGGTGACGGCTAATCCCTTGGGTTCGATTTCTGAGTGGATTGCTGTGCACCGCAAGCAGCAGGTGAGCGTTCCGACTCCTAACGATGCTGCGCCAGTCCATGAGGAGGGTGAGAGCATTGTGAAGGCGGCTGCGCCGGATGCGCGTCGCCCTCCGGAGGATCGTGGCTGGTTGCCGCCGGTGATTTTGGCGGCGCTGGTGTTGTGGCTGACGATTATTACGGCTGGTTCGGTGCATCGTTTGCACAGGATGCATGTGAGCGCGGGGCAGGTTGCGCAGATGGCTCGTGCGGCGGCGCATCATCAGGGGTCTCGCCGGGGTACTCGCCGGGGTACTCGCCGGGGTACTCGCCGTGTGTCGAAGAAGTCTTAAGAAACTGCACGGAAGAGTGCTCGCCGGACCCCTCGTTAGCACTGTTTGATGACGTTTTTCTGTTGTACAGGGGCTTTTCTGCTCGCCTGGGGCTGACTTTTGAGTTGGCCCCAGGTTTTATTGTTTGGGATGGGATTTCTGGCGGGACAGGCAGTAGTAAACGAAAATATCGAACACACCGCACAAAAATTAGAAAGGGTATTTTTGACCGTAACCAGCATCAAGGGGTGAACCCAGTTCAGATGCGCAAAACTTTTAACTTAGGGTCAGCCCAAAAGGGGCCATAGGTGCGAAATTACCTAAACAAAGGCGTAAAATAGAAGACAACAGGTATGTGATAGACAGGCTCGTGCTGCTAGCCACTTCGCGTTGCGTAAGGACTTCCAGAGCGGGCCGCTTTGTTCGTCAGGGGAGCTTTCGGAACGAGCCGAAAGTTGCACATACCACCCTACTGAAGGGCTACCAAACCTTCGGTACCTAAAGACTAGGAAGTAACAAAATGGCATTCACTAAGGTGGCACAGGACCGTTCTCGCGTCCTGATCGTCGGTGGCGGCTACGTCGGCTTCACCGTTGCTAAGAAGATCCAGAAGGCTATCAAGGAGACCGGTGGCGTCGTCACCATCGTTGAGCCGAACCCCTACATGACTTACCAGCCCTTCCTCCCCGAGGTTGCAGCAGGTTCCATGGAAGGCCGTAACGCAACTGTGCCGTTGCGTCAGCACCTGCGCGACACCGAGCTGATCCCCGGTCGTATCACCTCCATCAACCACGCAGAGCGCACCGCTGTTGTTGAGCCCACCGACAACGGTGAGCCCTTCGAGCTGAAGTACGACGAGATCGTCCTCGGCGCAGGAGCTGTGACCCGTGCATTCCCGATTCCGGGCCTGGCAGAGGTCGCTATCGGTCTGAAGACCATCGAAGAGGCAGTCTCCGTTCGTAACTGGGTTCTGGACCGCATCGAGGTTGCATCCATGCTGTCCGACGCTGAAGAGCGCCGCCGTGCCCTGACCTTCGTTGTTGTTGGTGGTGGCTTCGCTGGTGTTGAGACCATCTCTGAGCTCGAGGACATGGCACGCGTTGCTGTGGAACGCAACGAGCGTCTCTCCGTTTCCGACCTGCACTTCGTCATGGTTGAGGCTGCACCGCGCATCATGCCCGAGGTTCCCGCAGACCGTGCAGAGAAGGTTGTTGCAGAGCTGCGTGCACGCGGCATCGAAATCCTGCTGAACACCTCCCTCTCCGACGCAACCGACGGTAACCTGCAGTTGATCAACATGGCTGACAAGTCCCCCGCAGGCGAGGTCAAGACCGACACCCTGATCTGGACCGCAGGCGTGGCAGCATCCCCGATGCTGAAGAACACCGATTTCCCGATCGACGAGCGTGGCCGCGTTCGCGTGAGCGCAGACCTGCGTGTTACCGGTGATGATGGCGTGCTCGAGGGTGCTTGGGCTGCAGGCGACAACGCGGCTGTTCCGGATCTTTCCGGTGGCGGCGTGGGCGGCTTCTGCGTTCCCAACGCTCAGCACGCTTCCCGCCAGGCTGTTGTTCTGGCTAAGAACCTGCTGGCTGCTCGCCGCGGCGAGCCCCTGACCGACTACTACCACGAGACTATTGGTGTTGTGGCAGGTCTGGGCCTGTGGAAGGGTGTTGCAAACTTCAAGGGTAAGACCATTGGCGGTCCGCTGGCGTGGATTATGCACCGCGGCTACCACGGCTCTGCAATCCCCACCACCGAGCGTACCGTTCGCGTGATGACCACCTGGGCTCTGAACCAGATTTTCGGTCGCGACACCTCCTCGATTCGCCACCAGCGTTCCCCGCGTCTGGCATTCCAGGAGGCAACCGGTACTGCACCGGCACGCCAGAAGGCAAAGCTCTAAAATAGCCTGACTTAGGGGTATTCCCCTGGGATAGCGCACTTGAGATAAAAAGCAATGGGTGGTGTGGAAGACTTTGGTCTTCTGCACCGCCCATTTTTGTGCCCGGGGGGGGGAGTATCTGCTGTGTGCAGTCGCTCACCGGTATGTGCTGTTGCGATTTCTTGTAGTTAGAGCGTGGGGAACTCATTGAAATATGCTTCCGCTTAGGTGTGGGTGCGTTTTCGTGGAATAATAGGTATTCGTACCCCTAACTATGCGGGGTGCGCCCTCATAGTCCAATTGGCAGAGACAGAGGACTTAAAATCCTTGTGTTCTGGGTTCGAGTCCCAGTGGGGGCACTGCATAGAGACGCGTAGATGCGCGGTATAGAGATAAGCGGCGGCTCTTCCCGTAGGGGAGGAGCCGCCGCTTGCGTGTCTGGGGTTTTGTGGGGTTCAAAAAGGCGATGCCCCCGGACCAATGCTATCGGGGCATCGTGGAGTGGCGGTGCGGGCTGTCGCATTCCGCGCTCTCTCTTCACTGCGGGTAGATGCAGTCGTCCTCTGCCGGAATCAGGGCGGCCGGTGGTGAAGCCTGAGTGAACCTATCGGCAATTATCTGCCTTCGGGAATTGTGTGTGGAGGCAAGAAACGGTTCAAAGCTTACTTGCGGTGCGCGGTAATCAGTGCATCGATGGAGAACTTGCCTGCGCCGGTGAGAGTGAGGGCTGCTGCCACTGCGGCGAGGGTAAGGACGTATTCGTAACCGCCCTTAGATGCGGAGAAACCTGCTGGGAGGTGGACGAAGAAGAGTGCGCCGCTCATGGATATGACGGATGCGGCTGCCGCGATGCGGGTGCCTGCACCTAGGATAATCATGATGCCGCCGACTAGTTCGGTTACCATAGCGAAGTATGCTGCTGCGGCTGCCATGGGGATACTCATCTGCTCGAAGGAGGCGATGGTACCCGCGGGAGTCCATTCGAATGCTTTCTGGGTTCCGTGCATGATCATGACAAAGCCGAAGACGAGTCGGAGGATGAGCAGACCAGTGGATTTCGTGGTGTTGTTGTTCATACCTTTAAGCTTGACAGGTAAAGTTTTACACTTCAAGTGAATTTAGCTCGTGGAGGGAAAAGGGCGCAAAAAGCAGTGAAAATGGGGCTAAAAAGTGACTTGCGCCCTAAAAATGGGGGTTTAGATGACGTTTTGTGACGGCGCTCAACTCTCAAGAACGCCCGCATACCATCTTTCGGAGCTGAAAAACATGAGACCCTAGAAGAGACACAGCCACAGATGCACCCCCGCCTGAATGGGGTAGCAGGGGCAGAAAGGCATCGCATGCAGACTAAACCCTCCATTATTGCTGTCGATATGGACGGCACATTCCTCACCGACTCCAAAACCTTTGACACCGAACGTTTCTCACGCATCCTGCCCCGCCTGCAGGCGCTGGGAATCCATTTTGTCGTGGCGAGCGGAAACACCTACGCCAAGCTACAGGACTAT